>JAOZNO010000563.1 GCA_029933755.1 Bacteroidales bacterium
CCTTGTGAAAGTTCCTGAAAAGGAAAAAACTGCCCTAATAAAGTTGATTAATCATGATAATTAGCCCGTAACGTGTGGATTTATATTAAAAAAAACGGTATTACTACGAATTTAGTGGGTGTAGAATAAAATATTGGTTATTCGTTTATTTGGTTAATCAGTTAAACAAATCACCAAATTAACAGTTAATGAATTTTTAAAAAATCATGCTAAAACATATTATCTATTAAATTGGTAGTAGAACCAAAAAAACTAATATTATGAAAACCTTAAACTTAATTTTAATTACCCTTTTGTTATTTCCCGTATTTATTTCTGCACAGAAAAATGAAGAGGCACAGGTAGATACTATTACTGTTGATGAATATAAAGTTCAGGCCGAACAGATTGTGCGTTTTTTACAAGGAACTTTAAATGCCTTAGGTAGCAAATATACCCCGGTAAAAGAAAAACAGATAATGATTAACCAAAGTTTCAATAAAATATTTATTGATGATAAAGTTCAGATTGAGGATGATTTGGATGAGAATCGGGATATGGTTACATACAAAGGTGTGCAAGCCTATTTACAGGATGTGGATTTTTTCTTTAAAGAAGTGAGTTTTAGCTTTGAAATAAAAAGTGTTGACAAGTTTAGTAATGCTGAGAATATTCCTGTTTATAAAGTTACGGCTATTAGTAATATAAAAGGAACTACAATTGGCAATGAGAAAATTGATGTTTTTAAAGATCGGTTTTTTGAAATAAACTTTAATGAAGATGAGCAAACCCTGAAAATTGCAAGTATTTATACCACAAAGTTAAATGTTGAAGCTGAATTAAAAAGCTGGTGGAGTGAATTAAGTCCTGTTTGGAAAACTGTTTTTTTAGAAACAACCAATGTGAAGGAACCTCTAAATTATGCACAATTAAAAGGGGTGATAAAAATTACAGAACTTGATTTATCCGGTAAAGAAATAAAAAACATAGAGCCATTAAATCGTTTGTACCAGCTGAAAAAGTTGGATATTAGTAATACGGGTGTTTCTGACTTATATCCACTTCGTAACCTAAATAAAATGGAGATGCTTAATTGCAGCAATACCAAAGTTGATTCAATAAATGCTTTGCAGTACATGTCTAATCTTAGGATGCTAAACATCAATCATACAGGTGTCTCTAACATAAGTAGCACGGAGAATATGGATAGTTTGAAAAGCTTTTCATTTGAGTCCACTAATATTGAAAATCTTGAAGCGATTGCTTATCTTGAAAATATTGAAAATCTGCGAATGTCTGGAACTAAGATTAAGAACTTAAATGATTTGGCAGAATTTGAAAAAGTTAAGGTGCTACAATTTGATAATACGTCGGTTAGTTCTTTAAAAGGTGTCGAAAAAATGATCTCACTTGAAAGAATTAGCTTTTCTCATACAAGTGTGACTGATTTATTAGCATTAAAAAGTTTTAAAAGTCTTAAAGTTGTGCATTTTGACAGTACTAAAGTTGCAAGTCTGGAAAGTTTAGAAGGACTAAACTTAAATACAGTGTATTGTGACAATTCGGGTATTACAAAAAAAATGGCAAATGACTATATGCAAAAACATAATGAGTGTTTGGTGATATATAATTCGGGTGTTTTATTGCAGTGGTGGGATGAAATGCCTAATGAATGGAAACAGATATTTGCAAAGATTATTAAAACGGACAAACCAAATAAATTAGACTTGCATCGTTTAGGTCTAATAACAGAATTAGATATTTCAGGAAATGAGGGAATCAGCTCGCTTAATCCAATAGCTAATTTAATTCATTTAAAAAAAATAAATATTTCAAAAACAAAAATTACAAATATTAGCATTTTATCTGAATTAATTGAACTTACAGAAGTGAATTGTAGTTATTCTGGTGTAACTGATTTAATGCCTTTGTCGAAGCTTTCTAATTTGGAAAAACTTGATTTCTCCGGAACGGCAATTAGCCAAATGTCGTTAACCGGCTGTAATAAATTAGAAGTAATAAAAGCGGATAGTACTGAAATAAAAAGTCTAATTCCGATTGCTAATTTACAGCAAATTAAGACTGTTTATGCTGATTATACCAAACTGGATAAGGATGCTGTTCAGTTATTTAAAATAAGGAAACCGGGAGCATTGGTGATATACCAAACTGAGGAGCTGAAAAAGTGGTGGAATTTATTGGATGAAAACTGGAAAAATATTTTTAAGGAAGAGGTTTCGTTCAGTAAAAAGCCCAGCAGGGAACAATTAGGGCAAATTACCAGTATAAAAGTGCTGGACTTAAAAAATAATTCAGGTATTTCTGGTTTAAAACCACTTGAGAAATTATACTATTTGGAAAAATTAAAGTTCTCAGATACTGATGTGATGGATTTGGTAGCAATAAAAGACTTAAAAAGTCTTACAGAGTTAATTTGTGCTCGAAATCCAATACGAAGTTTGGAGCCATTATCAGGCTTAACTAAATTGGAAACGCTTGATTGTTCAAATACGCAAATTGATAATTTGGAGTATATTCAGAATCTTACAAACCTGAAGGTCTTGAAAGTTTCGGGTACAAAAATTAAAAATTTGAATTCCCTTGAGAAATTGCATAAGCTAAAACATCTTGAATTCTCAAGTACTGCTGTTCGATGGTTAAAACCTATAATGGATTTAAATAATATAAAAACCATTAAATGTTATAATACCAAGATTATAAAATTGTTTATGGATAAATATAAGGAAGCTAATCCGGGGGTAAATGTGATTTTTTAAAAAAAAATCAATTGTTATATTGTTGAATTGTAAAATTGTTAAAAACAATAGGCCAATAAAACAATATAACAATTTAATTTTAAAAATTAATCTTCATACTCTGCCTCAGCATTTGGGGCATTAGTTGCAATAGACTTAATACCATTCTCCATTGAAGATTTAGTCGTGTACATTTCACTTTTTCCAATAGTTTGACTATTTGCAGCAGTTAATGCAAAATAGTGCTGACCATCTTTAGCTACTTTACGATCAAAACGCTCATCAACCTGTGAGTTTGTTTTAACTGAATCAATACCATTGTCGCAACCTGACTTAGAAGCATAACCCTGGCTTGATAATATAACCTGACCATTTTTTGCAGTTAGGTTAAAATAGAATTTTCCGTCTTTTCCGGTTTTTACAGCAAATTTAGGATGTCCCATAATTTTAAAATTTTAATTTAAAAAAACGAATATAATAAAAATATTTTTCTTAGAAAGAAGAATTGATGGATAAACAATATTGTGTGGTATTTAGCTTGCTTCTGAAAATTTAAGGTTTAAGGCTTTCAGATTTTTCAAATTTCGGGTTTATTATTGTAAATGAGTGTCTTGAGAAATTTGAGTAATACTGGAATTTGGATTTCCATAGCTTAGCTTTTGTAATTATGATTTGATGAAACACCATGATGAATTTTTATTACAAAAAAACATAATGATATATAGCCTGAATAATTCCCCGCTAAGGCGGGGCAGGCTATGCGTTTTTTCTTAGTTGGAATTGAGGCAAGCCTGTGCAGAGCGCAGCCGAAGTAAACCTTAAAGCTGT
>JAOZNO010000564.1 GCA_029933755.1 Bacteroidales bacterium
GGTGGTCGTTCACCGGCTTTTATTTCCACAAAAATACGGGGTGCGTTCATATCCGGAAACAGGTCAACACCCAGTTTTCCTAATGAGATATATCCCAAAAGCAAAATTGCAACTACCATCATGGAAACGGTAACCGGGTAATTAACCGAAAAATTTGCGAGTTTCTTCATTTTACATTATTTTGATATTATAATACCAATTTTTGATACATTGGGGCTATATCAAAAAACGTCATTCCGAACGAAGTGAAGGAATCTCCAAAATTTAACACGAATGTTATTGAGAGATTGCTTCTTCATTCCTCATCGCGATGACGTACTTTTATTTTTTTGATAGAGCCAGCCACAACTCTCTTACTTAATAACCTTAACTTTTGAACGGTTCCTCAAGGTCTCAAACCCTTTAATTACAACACGGTCGTTGGTGTCCAAACCTGAAATAATTTGAACTTCTTCAGGGTTTTCAATTCCAAAATTCACAATACGCTCCTGCGCTAGTTTCTTGTTTATTACAAACACCGTATTCCCCCGTTGTTTTGATAGAATAATATCTTTGGGAATCACAATTGCATCATTAATGGAAGAAATCACAATTTTTCCCTTTGCGAACATTCCCGGACGTAATTTAAGTTCTGAATTATCAATTTGAATAATGGTTTTAAATGAACGGGTTTCGGCATCAATTGCCGGTGAAATTTGTGTAATAATTCCCATTAATGTATCATTTGGTATGGTATAATTCATAATTCGTACCTCTTGCCCGGTTTCAACTAAACTGATGTTTTTTTCAGCCAGATTAACTTCCATTTGCAGTTTACTGTAATCCATAAGCTTAAACATTACAGCAGCTGCTTCTATTTTAATACCCTGAGTATAATAGGGCAATTCAACAATTTTACCAGAAAAAGGTGCTTTAATACGCATTTTTTGAAGACTAATTTGCGCATCATCAAACGAATATTTTGCATTTATATAATCAATTTCAGCATTTTTTAATTCACTTAGCGTAACTCCACCTTTTTCGTATAAAGATTTTTGCTTATTCAGGGTTTGTTTTGATATTTCTAATCTGAGTTTTAATGAATTAATTTTCAGATTGTTTTCATATTCTCTGTTCTGAAGAACAATTACATTACTTCCATTTCTTACATAATCTCCTAAAACATAAGGCTTACCTGTTGCAGGGTTTCTAAGCAACTTATATTCACCACTTATTTCAGCCTTTAAAGTAACCTCTTTTAAAGGATTTACTGTTCCTGTGGTGCTAATATATTTTTCAATTGATTTTAACTGTAAATCCATTACAGAAACCGGAACCGAAATATCTTTGTTCAAATCCTCTTCATCATCATTGCAAGCAACAAAAATGGAAGCTATTAATAGTACAATTAGTAAATGTTTCATATTTATTTTTTATTATTGATATCTAGAATTAATGATTAAACTGCTAAATTGTTTTTGTTGCTGTTATGTTTAATGAATTTTCATTTCACGTAAAGTGGCAAAGACGCAAAGCCTTAACTATTATACGATAATTAATAATGAAAAAAAATTCCACTAATCTTCAACAATATAATATGTATTTATTAAGTACTGATTGCTCTATTTTAACAATATAACAATTTAGCAATTTAACATTGTATCTGTAATTAAATGTACCCTTTAAGTTTAACAAAATCACCTTTTTACTATGTTTGAGTTTAATTTATTAATCCTCTATAATATTTTCCTGAAACTCCTTGGGTACAAAAGACTGATTATTCTCAAAATCCCAAAGCGATTGTATTTTCATATTTAACAGTTCAAGTTTATAATTTATTAAGGCATTTGAAAAATTAGCCTTCTTTTCAGAAAGTTGATTTTGAAACCGATCAAGATCCATACTTGTTAAGTCGCCATTTCTATAACGCTCAAGATTAATTTCATAGGTTAATTGTGCATTGGTTTCATTTTTTTCTGCAATTTTTATCTGTGTTACAAGATTTTGCAAATTCCTGAATATTTTTCTTAGGTTCAATACAATGTTATCTTCTTCCGTTTTCTTATCAATTTTTTGTGATTCCAGTGCAACTTCAGCAGCTCTGATTCTTGCTTTACGTTCACCCCAATCAAAAATGGGAATCTTAAACGTAATACCTACCTGGGGGCTTTTTGTAGCCTTATCATAAACATCCACAAAAACTTCATTATTACCCATCAAACCCAATGAAAGGTTCATATCTGCACGAAACTCATTGGTTGATGCACTTTGTATAATATCCATTTCTGCATTATCAATATTAATTTGCTGCTGACGTAATTCCATTCGTTGACTAATACCATTTTCAATAGCCTTATTTAAATCAATAATCACTGGTTTATATTCTATATTAACTTGTACAGCAACATCTTCATATATAGAAATTCCAACCAACAGTTTAAATTGATCTTTTTCATTTTCAAGGTCAACAATACTGTTATCGTAATTGGACTCACTCGTTGCTAAATTTAATTCTGCTTGCATCAATTCCTCTTTGGCAGCAAGTCCTGCTTCAACCTTACTTTCAATAATACTTTTACTTATTTTTTGATTATCATATTCCTCTTTGGCAATTTGTACCGATTTTTGTTTTTGATAAATAAAATAAAACGCCTGTGTAACTTGTCGTTCAAGATTTAACATTTGTATAGCATAGCTCAAAGTAGCAGTTTCAAGACTAAGTTGATTTCGCCTTAAATTCATTTTTGTACGATTGTATGTGAACAAAGGCTGATTAAATTCAATATAAAAATTATTGTTAAATCCTGTATAAGTTGAATTATTTGCTTCTGAATAATTATCCTGATAAGATAAAGTATTCCTTAGTGTTATTGTCCCATCTGTTTGCTTTATTGGTTGCGAAATAATTAAACTACCATTTGAAGTTTTATTTTCTTCGGTATACCATTCTGAAAAATAATCGTCATAAACTTCTTGTACAGAATACTGTATGGGTGTAAAATCAAAAGCAAAGCGAGATTTTAGTGCTGCAAGCTGCGCATTTAAATTTTCCTTATTTCGCTCCATATTTAATCTTGATTTTTGAATATCCGGGCTATTTTCCATTGCAATATTCATTGCATCCTCAAGTGTTAAAACCTTACTTATAGTATCCTGTGCCTGTAGTAAATTAGTGTATACGAGAATAGACATGACAAATACTAATTTGTTTATTTTCATTTTTATATATTTTTTAGTGCCAATGTTAAAAGGAAACACTGCTTTTGTGTTATTGTTTATTTTGACATGCTTGATTTATAAATTTAGCTTTAAATTACTTTCTTAAACTACTTAGTGTTCGACTATAATGTCTTACTTTTTAGTTTTTTTGGTATGTTAAACTTATTTTATGATTGGTAGAACTTGGCAGTAAACAGTCCACAGTAAGCAGTAGCTCTGCAAAGTCTGCTTACTGAGAACTGAAGCCTGTTCACACTTCAAAATAGTAAAACACATAAAACGCTGATATTATAGACGAACTCTACTTAGAGTAAGTTTCTTTATAAAATCCCTCAATGAGGGTTATTTACTTTTAACCCATTTT
>JAOZNO010000565.1 GCA_029933755.1 Bacteroidales bacterium
CAATATTCAACATTTAATGATTTAACTCTCAACGTATAAATTTATAACTTTATTCTTTTTGCATATTTGATCTAGCTGTTTCAATGCTTTTATAGACAATAGCAATTAGTTCTTCTGTTTCTTTCATAATTGGTGTTAATTTTTTTGTATTTGTAATTAATGGTTTCCTTTCTGCAATTTTTAAGCAAATTCGACTTTCTTTTAGTTCTTTTAAAATTACCTTCATTTTATGAACGAAATCTTTTCTTGATTCAGCACTTTGAGCTTCCCCATAATTTAATGCAGGCGAGCTACCACTTCTAATTAATTGACCAGCTATATGATTTCCTAATTTTGAATTATCAATTTCATCAACAACATTACTTATTCTTATTGTATAATCAATAAACCTATCTTCTAAATCAAATTTTTTCATTCTCTAATTTTTTACTTGTTTATTGCTTATTGAGTGTTTTTTTAGTTTAAATATTTAACACTCAATATATAATATTCAACACTTAATAATTTAACTCTCAATAGATAAACCTATAACTTTATTATTTCTTCACTTGTTTGTAGATTATTGCTTGTTTTCTTCTAATTGAAATATTCAGCACTCAATATCCAGCATTCAATAATAGAACATAGAATATGTAAATTTATTTTCTGGTAAAACCAAATTATATTTAAAGTTAAAAATAATTCTTTTATTAGTCTGTAGTTGGATCATTTTTTTTCACAACAGCACCTTCATTAATAATTAAAGGCTTGTAATATTCAGATGGTGATTTAATAAATTCTCCAATGTTTAATCTTCCCCATTTTTCATCAATGCTTTTTATTGTCTTATCATCAGCTACAATAATATTAGGCCAATCTCTATCGAAAGAATCATTAGAAGCTGTTTTTCGTGTACCATCAATTGCGACAAACTTGTTCATGTTATTTTCAATTAAATAACTATCTCGTTTAGGATCAATGTTATTGGTAACTAACCAAATAGATGAAGGTAAATCATGAATATTTACTTCTTTATCAAAGAAAATAACCATTTTAGTAGAACTGAGATTGTCCATTTCTGCTAAAGAATTTGCTAATTCTTTAGCATGCAGAAATTTAGATTTCTGAAATGAGATGAATATAATTTCATTTTCATTATCGGAACCTGTAAATGAAACATCGGTGATTTCCTTATGTGTTTCTTTAATTTTTTTAGAAATTTCAAGTTGTGTTTCCTTTTTCCCTTCTGTATTTGGCCGTTTAGCAATTTCTTCCGGAAACTTTTTAGTCGCATCAATGCAAAATTTACTCCCAAAAGCATATTTTGAAGACGCGTGATCCAAAACATCCAGCGGTCCCACACTAAAATGAAGGTCGTGTACAGGATCTGTATGATTAGCAAAAGCCTTAAATACCTCTGAGTAATTATGAACATTTACTTCGTGATCAACCACTACCAAAATCTTATTAAACATCATTTGGCCAGCACCCCACAATGCATTCATTACCTTTGTTGCCTGTCCGGCAAATGTTTTCTTTATACTTACAATAGTTAGATTATGTGCCACACCATACACGGGTAAATTCATATCTGTTAATTCGGGCACAAGTGTCATACGCATAGGCGCAATAAATATACGTTCGGTTGCTTTTCCAATATAAGCATCTTCCTGTGGCGGAATTCCAACAATAGTTGTTGGGTAAATGGCATCTTTTCGATGTGTTATGCAGGTAACATGGAATTTTGGATAATAGTCTGCCAGCGAATAATAGCCGGTATGGTCACCAAATGGTCCTTCTAAAATAAAATCCTCTTCCGGATCAACATAGCCTTCAATTATAATGTCAGCATCAGAAGGTACTTCAATATTCTGGGTAATACATTTAACCAGCTTAACTTTTTGTTTTCTTAAGAAGCCGGCAAGCATAAACTCGTCCATATTATCAGGTAGTGGTGCTGTGGCAGAATAAGTATAAGCAGGATCACCACCTATTGCTACAGCAATTGGCATTTTTTTACCCAGCTTTTTATACTCGTCAAAATGCCTTGCACCCACTTTATGTTTATGCCAATGCATGCCGGTTAGGTCCTTTTCAAAAACCTGTAAGCGGTACATACCCACATTTCGGATATTTGTAAGCGGGTCTTTTGTAATTACCATTGGTAGGGTAATAAATTTTCCACCATCAGCAGGCCAGCATTTTAAAACCGGTATTTTTGACAGATCAGGATTTTTATGAATAACTTCTTGTGATTTTCCTCTTCCTGAAACCACTTTAGGCATATAAGCAGCAACTTTCCCTAATTCAGGTAACAGCTTTAATTTTTCAATGATATTTTTTTTAGGACTACTTAGTTTTTTAAATAAGGCCTCTATTTCATCAGCAATATCATCAAGGTTTTCAACACCAAGTGAAAGTTTCATACGCTTATCTGAGCCAAAAGCATTGATAAGTATAGGGAAATCGGTTCCATTATTTTCAAAAAGCAAAGCTTTGCCACCTCCGGGCATTTTTGAAATACGGTCGGTAATTTCGGTGATTTCCAATTCGGGATTTACAAATTCTTTAATTCGTATTAATTCACCTTCTTTTTCAAGGGTTTGTATAAAATCTGTTAAACTTTTATATGCCATATCAAAAATGTAAAATGACAATGTAAAATTAAAAAAATATAGGCAAACTTAATGTCATCTATTTGTAAACATTTTAAAAGTAAACTTAAAATTGAATAATAAAAAAATAGAATGTTCTTTTAAATAATAATTCTTTAGTTAAGCCAAGGCTGCAAATTGAAAAGAGGAAAGTTCGGCGGTCGGTTTTTCCCCCGTTGAGCTTAGGCTATAAAAAGCGGTGAAGTTCGGCTTAGGCTCTGCCTGAGTCGGATTATATTTAAGCAGGCTTTGAGTGTGTTAAAGCATATACTTATTATGGTAAACGATAAAATGAGGCAGAGCCTTAAAACATAGAACGACTCAGGCACAACCTGAGCCGAACGGGGTATTGGTGGAGCAGGATTAGGATATTTATATTATCATAAAAAAATTGTAAATAAAGCTAAAAATGGAAATAACTGATAGTATACAAGTTTTAATGAATAATACGGAACAAAATGTCCAACTCGATATTTTTAGAGAAAATGGACAAGTATTAATGCAAGTATACAAACAAAAAGATGTTACAAAGTGGGAATTGGGTGTGGAATTAGTTGACAAAAATGGTTTTGTAATCGAAATTACTTTCCATCCAAATAAATCAAAAAACAAAGAAAATATTAAAAGATTCTTAGAATCTGAACTTTATAAGAAGTTTAATAAATATGACAGTATAGAACAAAACTCTTATTTTATTGGAATTCCCAGCAATTGGAATATAAAAAATATTGAAGATATTATATTGAAAATTTTATCTGATATTTTCAATATGAAAATTAAAAATATTCATTTTACTTTAAATGCATATTGATTCCCCCAGTTGTGCTGGGGCTATGAAAAAGCGATGAAGTTCGGCTAAGGTTTTTTACCTTAGTCGGATTATATTTAAGTAGGCTTTGCCTGAATTACGCTATATCTTTATGGAAAA
>JAOZNO010000566.1 GCA_029933755.1 Bacteroidales bacterium
AAAACATTAACCATATTTCTCAATGGGCCACTAATAGCACCAACTGTTTGAGCAAAAATTTGTTCTTCACTTGGCAATTTCGCTATTTCTTTAACTCTTTCTTGATCATAAACCTTGCCATCAAAAATACAAGCCTTTAAATCAAGTTTTTTGTTATCACCTTTTCTAATCAGGTCTGAATACAGTTTTATTGTGGAAAGAATAGGTGCAAGATTATCATGCAGATCGGTAGCAAACCTTTTTCGTTCTTTTTCTTCGGTTTTTAAAATGGTACTTACCATTTTTTTCTCAATGGCCTTTCGTTGGGTAATGTTACGGGCAATACTAACAATCATTTTTGTGCCACTACAGTCAATCATTCGACTTTTCATTTCTACTGAAATTACTTTGCCTGATTTAGAAACATTTTCAGTTTCATAAGTATGGAAACCCTCTGCTATTATTTTTTTTAGATTTTTTGAAACAAAAGGTTTGTATTTTGGTGTTTTCAAATCAAGAAAACTCATTTTCAACAGTTCAACTTTGGTGTATCCAAGTTTTTCACAAACTAATTGGTTCACTTCAATAAAATTTCCATTAAGATCTGCCAGAAAAATTTCATCACTACTATTGTTAAAAATAGTTTCAAATTTTTGTTCCGAAAATGTAAGTGCTTTTTTTGTAGAAACCAGTTTTTTTTTCGATATACTTATTTGTTTTAAGTAGTTACGAATGTTTTCAATAGTTAAAAAATATACAATTGTGCTAAGTAGTACAATTATTATTACCCCAATTATTACTGATTCCAGAATTATTTTATTAATTAATTCCTCGTTAAGGTTTACGTTTTTATTTGCGGATTGGTTTATTGTTTGTTCAAAATTTCTAATTGATTGAAAAGTAATTACAAAAATCGATGTCCCAATTCCGATAATAATGGGTAAGAAAAGTTTTAGTCTTGCTAGGAAATCTTTAATTAACTGGTTCATAAGTCTGCAAAAAAAAACTTACAAAGAATTTACTTTGTAAGTTTTTTATTAAAATATTTTTATTATCAACCTCCAGAAGCACTAAATCCACCAAACTTAGAACTCCCAGCTTTTGGATTGATACACATTACTGGAATTTTTGCAGAGTTGGCAATTATTTGCTGTTCATCTGCACCTAATACATAATCCTGGAAACTGATGTTTTTAGTCGTCATAATAAGAATCATTTCAGCTCCAATACTTTTTGCAAACTCAATGGACTCATCTGCCAGACTTTTTTCACCTTCTAATGCATTAATTTCAAAATTCACACTTTTTTCTGAAAGGTAGTTCTTTGAAAATACAATATTTGATTTTGTTTTAGTCTTAATTCTACTATCAGTTGATTGCTGGTAGCAAATATGAACTTTTGTATTGTAATGTCTGTGCATATAGGCAGCCCAAACTAGCTTCTCTTTTTGTTCACGTTTAAAATCAACAGGAAAAACAATATTTCTTAGCTCTGAACCAGGAGCCTCTTGAACTACAACAAAAGGGGCTTTAGAGCCGGCAATAACTTTTAATGCCCAACTGCCTGTAAATTTCTGCATACCTTTCATTCCATGTGTTCCCATAACAACTAAAGATGCATCAGATTCTTCAACCACTTCATTAATCGCTGTAAAAATACTCCCTTCACGAACGATTAATGCTAGCTCAATACCATGTTTTTCTTTGGTTTTGTCTACAATTTCCTGTAGTTTGTTTTTTGCATTATCAATTTCTTTTTGTTTTTTAACAACATGAATTAATGCTATATCATTGTCTGTGTTTTTAGCAAAATTAACAGCATGCTCTAATGCATATCCTGCTACTTGCGAGAAATCCCAAGGTACTAAAATTGGTTTGTTTAATTCCATAGTATTTATTTTATACGATAAAAAATAAGCTTTATTATAGGTAAATTTTATATGTCAAGTCTTATGCCATACTATTACAAAGATAGCAAATTAAGTTTGCTGTTCAAAATATACTGTTCAAATATAATCTTTTTCAAACAAATTGACTGCTAATATAATAGAAAATTTATAAAATACTTGGTTTTATGTTAAAAATCATCAAAATAACTGTGTGCAAATACTTGGAATATCATTACCTTTGGTCTGAATTTTATAAAACAATAAAAGATTGATATGGATATAGATTGGAAAAGTTTACCCTTTGGTTATATTAAAACCGATTATAATGTACGAACCTATTTTAGAGATGGAAAATGGGGTTCGCTTGAATTGTCATCTTCTGAGCACGTAGATATTCATATTGCTGCTACTTCATTACACTATGGACAAGAAGCTTTTGAGGGAATGAAGGCTTTTATGGGAAAAGATGGAAAAATTCGTTTGTTTCGTTGGGAAGAAAATGCGAAGAGAATGCAAATGTCTGCCCGTGGTATTTTAATGGCTGAAGTTCCTATTGAAGTTTTTAAAAAGGCAATTTTAAAAGTTGTTCGAATGAATAAGCGCTTTGTTCCACCTTATGGAAGTGGAGCTTCCCTTTATATTAGACCAGTATTGTTTGGTACCGGGGCTGAAGTTGGTGTTAAACCTGCTGATGAGTATTTATTTATGGTATTTGTAACACCCGTAGGGCCGTATTTTAAAGAAGGGTTTAGACCGGTTAAAATGCTTCTGACCAAAGAGTTTGATAGAGCTGCACCACAAGGTACAGGAAGATTTAAAGTGGGTGGAAATTATGCTGCAAGCCTTACATCAATGAAAAAGGCTCATGAGAAAGGTTTTGCAAATGTTTTGTTTCTTGATTCAAAAGAAAAAAAATATATTGATGAATGTGGACCGGCAAATTTCTTTGGAATTAAAAACAATACTTATATAACCCCAAAATCTGATTCAATTTTACCATCAATAACCAATATGAGTTTAATTACTTTGGCTGAAGATATGGGTTTAAAAACAGAGAGAAGACCCGTTGAAGAAAGTGAACTAGGTACTTTTGAGGAAGTAGGAGCCTGTGGAACTGCAGCTGTGATTAGCCCGATTGGACAAATTGTTGATGATGAAACCGGTAAAGAGTTTAACTACGGTACTGAACCCGGGCCAATTTCAACAAAATTGTATAATAAACTAATTGCTATTCAAACTGGTGATGAAGAAGATAAGTTTGGATGGGTAGAAGTTGTTGAATAAAGATTGATGTTATACCACAGAAAGCAAAGATACTAAGCTTCTATATGTTCATATATATGCTTTGACTCTTTGCTTTCTTGTAATACGGATTCATATTTTACATGGAATCCAGCTCTTTTTTCATCTGCTTTATTTCGCTATCATCCTCTGCTTTTGCTTCTATTTTTTTAATTTCAATTGTTCCTTTAATGTTTTCTGAATCTTCAATAATATGCTCCTTCTTCGGTGCTTCACCATCAAGTAAACTTAAGCCATCTTCGGTCATTATCCAATATTCTTCAGTCATGTTTCCATCATAAATGTTTTGAACATTATCAATATCATAGGCTATTTGGAATATATGTTCGCCAAGATAAATTGTTTTCCCTACGGGAATTTTTAAATAAATGTTTAATTCCTGACCTCGTAC
>JAOZNO010000567.1 GCA_029933755.1 Bacteroidales bacterium
AGAACTAAAATTCAAAAACAGGGAATTAGTAAACTTTGCCTTGCATGTAATTCAAAAAGATAGTGTATTTCAAAGACTAAAAGATAAAATTGACAAAATTAAAAACGAAACTGATAGTGATAATCGCAAACAGTTGATTAAAGATATATCAACCTTTGTCAACCAAAACTTAAATACAGATAAAGACAAGGAAACCTTTAATATACATGTAGAAGAAGAAAGTCGTGAGTTTTATACACGTTTAAACCAGTTACACTTAGGCATAACACCAAATGAACGAAGACTTTGTGCTTTGGTAAGGTTAAACTTTTCATCAAAAGAGATAGCTTCTATCTTAAACATTTCACCAAAAAGTGTGGAAATGAACAGGTATCGCTTAAGAAAAAAAATGAACGTTCCAAGTTCTCAGAACTTAAACGAGTATATTTCAAAAATTTAGTACTAATTAATTTATGCTTAATAACCAATAATTATGGAAAAATTCACACAAATAACAAAAATGGTTCTCACAAGCTTTGTTTTATTGCTTGTTTTAACCGGAAGTGCTTTTGCACAAGAGAAAATTAAAGGTAGAATTACCGATTCAGAAACAGGAGAACCAATCGAAGGTATTGATGTTCGATTTGTTGGTTCACAAGAAGAAGTGACTTCCGCAGCAGACGGAAGCTTTTCTATTGAACGAACCGGGACTACCTATACTTTAGTCTTTTCTCATCCTAAATATGATCAGCAAAAAGTTAATACCAGAGGCGTTGATGGTGATCTTGTTGTTGAAATGGTAACAAATATTCGTATGAATCAATACGGGCAAGAAGTTACACGCCAGGTATTATCAGCAGAATCGCGTGAAGGATTTATCGCTTTTCAATCTGCTGACAGAAAATACAAACTGTGGTTTGATAATCGTATTTATTTAGATGGAGCAAATTATTTTGATAATTACGATAAGAACATTACACCTGACGAGAATTTGGCACGAGGACAACTAGATATGCCTTCACAATATTTAAAATTACGTAGAATGCGTTTTGCTATTAAAGCTAGAGTTGGAGATAATTGGTATGGAGAGATTGATTTCGATTTTGATGGTAATATTGTTGATATTAAGGATGCGTATATTCGTAGATTTTTGGGAACGGCAGGTTCTCCTTGGGGGCAGGTAAGAATTGGACAGTTTCGTATGCCACAGGGTATGCAACAAACTACAACTTCGCGCTATCTTAAACTTATGGAGCGTTCAAGTGTTGCCGAGTTTAATCCAAACCGTAGGCTTGGTATAGGTTGGGCTTCATGGAATTTGGACTATATGTTTGCTTTAGGTCTTCATACCGAAGAGATTAGGAATGTTCACGATCAGATAGAGGGAGATGATGATTACTTTAAAGGAGAGATGCAAGGAGCAACTCCTATGTTAGGATTATCAACAAGGGCTGCATATTATCCAATTAATGAAATTGGCAAACTACTTTCTATAAGTGCAGGCTACTCTACACGTACTCCAGGGCTTTACAAATATCCTGATAATAGAATTAAGTACGATCCAAAAGATGAGACCTATGTTTCGGAAATGGAATTTACTGTTGCAAAAGTAGGTGGAGTAAAAATGGCTACTAATATAAATTTTGACCTTGCTGCTTCATATGGTCCTTTACGAATAACAGGAGAATATTACCTAAATTCTTTATCTATGGAAAATGGGGCAAGTCCGGTTAACTTCTCAGGGTTTTATGTTCAGTCAGCATTCCTTTTAACAGGTGAAAATCATGCATGGAACCACCGCGAAGGTGAATTTACACAAGTTAGAGCCAAAAACAAATCAGGGGCATGGGAAATTGCAGCACGTTATTCTTATATAAACCTAAACGATTTTGAACAAGGCATTCGTGGTGGTGAAAAAGGACAATATACTGTTGGTATTAACTACTATGCTTCAAGAAACGTAAAGCTTATGCTTAACTACTCATATGTTGATCACGATCGTTATTCTAATGGTGCAGGTGATTATGCCGACTATGTATTAGAAACAGCTAATGGATTTGACTACGGCTTTATTGCCTGGAGATGTGAAATAGATTTTTAATATCTTTTTTCGGATATTTATAAGAATTGAAAAATTGTTAATATCAATAAAATAAGTTTAGTATTTAGTATTAATTAATATAAAAATGAAAAAAATGAAAAATTTATTATTTTTAATTGTATTTGCGATAACCGTATTTTCGGGCTGCGTAAAAGATGATGTGTATGAACCACCAACACCTGAGGCTGGTGATGTTGTTTTAAACGAAATTAAGTCGAAAGGTCCTGACGGTGACGATAATGATTTCGTAGAACTTTATAATAAAGGAGAAGCGGAAGCTGATATCTCAGGATATTTAATTAACGATGCAGCCGACCCATTAGGAGGTTTTGTTATTCCTGCAGGCACTAAAATTGCTGCTAAAGGATATTACGTTGTACACGAACCTGAATTAACTGTAGCAGTAAGTTCAGGTGGAGAAGATGTTTCTCTAGGTCAGCCTGATGGAACATTATTGGACTTAGTAGCTTGTCCTGCATCTCTTGCTGATAATCTTTCTTTTAGTAGAATTCCTGATGGTGAAGACACATGGCTAAACGGTACTGAAGCTACTCCGGGTGCTGCAAATATTGGTGAAGTTGGTGCTGTAACCCTAACCGTTGAGTTCCCTTCTGCACCCGCAGCAGGTACTGATGTTGTTGTGGACGTAGAGTTTATTACAAGTGAAACTGTTACTGAGGTTGCTGCATTCTATGCAACTGGTGATGCACCGGCATATAGTGCTGACAATAAATTAGTAGGTGTGATAGATGGAACAACTGCTGCTATTGCAATGACAGATCTAAATGTATTAGATGAAAAAGTTTCTTTCTTTATTGCACTCACACTTGACAATGGTGATGTAATGTATTTTGATAATGTTAACGCAGATGTTGCATTTGATGTAATAAGTGCGGATCCAAGCTCATGGAATTCTTATATTCCTTCTTCTGCGCCAAATCTTGAGCTAGTAGAGTTTAGTGTTACTCCAACAATGGGCTATGAAGCTGTTACTTTAGAATATGTTTCGGGCATTGAAGTTACAGAAGCACGTATTTACTTCGCTTATGGAGATTCTCCTGAGTATATTAAAGGAAACAAAGTAAAAGGTGAAGATATTGTAAATGACCCTGCATTAGCTGGTGATTTCTCACAAACAGGTGTTACAATTTCGATGGCAAATGTTGATGTAGAAGATGCTGATGGAGCAGTTGTTGCAACAACAAGCGATGGCGGCAAAGTTTCTTTCTATGTGCGTTTAGCATTAGAAAATGGAAACGAATATTATTTCGGTTCTAATGGTGTTGCTATATTAGATGATGGAGTTAATTCTGAAGCTTCTGATGCATTCAAGGCTGATCCAACACTTTGGAATAACTACACTCCAAAAGCTGCAGTAACATTATCTACATTTGATTTCCCTGCAACTCCTACAGCTACTGAAGATATAAATGTAGTTCTTGCATATGCTTCTGATGAAGAAATTATAGAAGCTCGTAT
>JAOZNO010000568.1 GCA_029933755.1 Bacteroidales bacterium
TTTATACGGTTTATGAAAATGTTGAATTTGCCTTGCTTTTGCAAAATATGTCAGGCACTGATCGTAAAAAAGCAGTTATGGAAGCACTGGAATGGGTGGGATTAACAGATAAAATTAAATCAAAACCCGCCCAACTATCAGGGGGTGAAAGTCAGAGAGTTGCTATTGCTCGCGCTATGGTAAAAAAACCTAAAATTGTTCTGGCAGATGAACCAACTGCAAATCTAGACTCTAAAAATTCACACAACATTCTGGAAACAATGCTGAAACTAAACAAGGAGCTTAAAACCACCTTTTTATTTGCTACACATGATGAAAAAGTAATGAAATACTTAAAACGTAAAATTTCTTTAGACGATGGTAAAGTTGTAAATGATGAGATGATTTAACGAAATAATGATAAGACACCTATCAGTTTTCAAAAGTGATAATAAGAACATTCGTGTTAATTAGTGTAATTCGTGGAGAAAATAATAATTCAAAAGATATGTTAGCAATAAAATTAGCATTCAAAAATTTACTTGGCGCCGGGCTACGTACCTGGCTCAATGTAATCGTATTGTCCTTTGCTTTCGTGCTTATCATTTTTTATAATGGTATGATTGACGGCTGGAACCGACAAGCTAGAAACGACTCCCAAAACTGGGAGATTGGTAGTGGGCAGTTTTGGCATCCCAATTACGATCGGTTCGATCCCTATACAATAGCAGAATCAAATGCCGAACTATCTGAAGATATTCATAATCTGATAAAAGAAAATAAAGTAACTCCAATCCTTATCAGACAAGCAACTCTTTATCCACAAGGCCGCTTACAAAGTGTATTCCTTAAAGGCGTTGATCCTAACCAAAAGGTTTTGCTATTACCAACTGCTGATATTCAAAATTCGCAAAACAAATTTGCCGCAATTATAGGCGAGCAAATGGCTAAATCTACTAAATTAAAAGTTGGTGATCATGTATTAATGCGTTGGCGAGATAAAAATGGCACCTTTGATGCTCGTGAAATTGAAATCGTTTCCATATTCAAATGCGATGTTCCTACAGTTGATAATGGAACTATTTACATGAATATTGAGGTTTTACAAGAAATGACCGCTTTGCAAAATCAGGCAACTATGCTTGTTGCACATCGTGAATATGAAAATACAAAGCTTGAAGGCTGGGAATATAAAGATTTAGGCTTTTTACTGGCAGAATTCGATAAAATTATTGAGTCAAAAAAAGGTAGCGGATTGATTTTGCAATCTATATTGCTTATTCTGGCTTTATTGGCCATATTTGATACTCAGGTACTTTCTATTTTTCGTCGTCAAAAAGAAATCGGAACATACATCGCTTTAGGTTTAACACGTGCAAAAGTTGTTGGTATATTTACCGTAGAAGGAGCTGCACATAGTATTTTGGCAGCCATAGTTGGTGCTATTTATGGAGTACCCTTATTTATTTACATGAGTAAAGTTGGAATCTATTACGGATCAACAGCAAAGGACATTGGCATGAACATACCAATGGCTGAAACTTTATATCCTTATTATAGTGTTGGTTTAATAATTACGAGTATAATTATAGTAGTAGTAGCTGCTACAATTGTTAGTTATTTACCGGCACGTAAAATTTCAAAAATGAACCCAACTCAAGCATTAAAAGGTAAAATACAATGATACGATTTTTATTAAAAGGGATATTAAGAGACCGAAGCCGAAGCTTACTTCCAATAATTGTGGTCTCATTAGGCGTTTTTCTTACGGTAGTAATGAGTGCCTGGCTCAAAGGTATTTTTACAGAAATGATTGATCTGAACGCTAATTTCACAACAGGTCATGTAAAAATAATGACCCGGACTTATGCCGAAAACTCAGCGCAAATGCCTTTAGATTTAGCCTTATTAGGTGTAAGTGAGCTTAGCAAAAATTTGGAAAAAGACTATCCGGATATGGAATGGGTTTATCGAATAAACTTTGGTGGTTTGCTGGATGTACCTGATAAAAATGGCGAAACACGTGCCCAGGGACCAGCAGCTGGCAAAGCGATTGATTTCTTTAATAACCCTAAAGAAATTGAACGGATGAACATCCTTAAATCAATAGTTGAAGGCAATATACCTAAAAAACCCGGTGAAGCCATAATCAGTCATGAATTTGCCGAAAAATTTGGTGTAAAACTAGGTCAAAAGGTAACTCTTTTTGGTTCAACCATGAACGGAAGTATGCTTTTTAAAACATTTACAGTATGCGGAACCATTCGTTTTGGAATGACCATGCTTGACAGAGGTGCAATTCTAATCGACATAAGTGATGCCCAGCTTGCATTAGATATGGAAGATGGTTCAACTGAAATATTGGGCTATTTTAAAGATGGGGAATATGATAAAATAAGAGCAACAGAGGTAGTCAGCACATTCAATCCACAATATAGTAAAGAAGACGATGAGTTTTCACCTCAAATGTTCAGGTTGGAGCAGCAAGCAGGATTAGAAGAATACCTTGCAATGGCAGATAATATGGGCGGAATTATGATTACGTTTTTCATCATTGCAATGTCAATTGTGCTATGGAACACAGGACTTTTAGGTGGTTTACGCCGTTACACAGAATATGGCGTGCGATTAGCATTAGGCGAAGAGAAAAGCCATATTTATAAAACGATGATTTATGAAGCCATTCTAATTGGGATTATAGGTTCTGTGGTAGGCACGATATTAGGACTCGGAATGTCTTATTATCTACAAGAAGTAGGTATTGATTTTAGTGAAATAACAAAAAATATAAATATGATGATTCCACCTGTTTATAAGGCGGCTATTTTCCCACAATTATTCTATATTGGCTTTATTCCAGGACTTATTGCCATGGTTTTAGGAAATGCTTTAGCTGGCTTTGCCATTTATAAACGTAAGACTGCACAACTATTTAAAGAACTTGAAGTATAATTTAATAAAAAAACACCATGATTATACTGATTTACACCCATAATTTTGTTGATAATAAAAATTCGTGAAAATTTGTGTAATTCGTGAACAAAAATGAAAAACAATGAAAAAAATATTAACAATAATATTCGCATCACTCACGGTAAGCCTTAGCGCACAAACAGCTGATGAAATTCTAAAAAAAGTCGATAAAAACATGTCTGCTGATAACCGCATAGTAGAATCGACTATGACAATTCATGGAAAACGTAATAGCCGAACCATGACTTCAAGGTCATATTCAGTGGGTGATAAAAAATCATTTACGGAATATTTAAGTCCTGCACGAGAAAAAGGAACAAAAATGTTAAAGTTAGAGAATAAACTTTGGATTTATTCACCTTCAACTGACCGAACTATTCAAATTTCAGGTCATATGTTAAGGCAATCGGTTATGGGTTCTGATTTTTCGTATGAAGATATGATGGATGACCGAAAACTAACCGAAGTTTATACAGCTGAAATAACAGGCAAAGAAGAAATAGATGGAAGAAAAGTATTTGTTTTAAAACTAGTTGCAAAAGTTAGTGATGTAGCCTATCATTCACGTAAAATTTGGATTGATACAGAAAAATTTGTTCCTTTAA
>JAOZNO010000569.1 GCA_029933755.1 Bacteroidales bacterium
CAATTAGTAAATTTAACTGTAAAAGAAGTTAATGAATTAGCAACAATTCTTAAAGACGAATATGGTATTGAACCTGCTGCTGCAGCTGTTGCTGTTGCAGGACCTGCAGGCGATACAGGTGCTGATGCAGAAGAACAAACAGAATTTGATGTTATTCTTAAGTCAGCAGGACAAGCAAAATTACAAATTGTAAAATTAGTAAAAGAACTAGCAGGCGTATCTTTAAAGGATGCAAAAGCTTTAGTTGACGCTGCTCCTAATGCCTTAAAAGAGGGTATCTCTAAAGAAGAAGCTGAATCATTAAAAACTCAGTTAGAAGAAGCTGGAGCAGAAGTTGAACTTAAATAATAACTCCATTTCAGGAAAGTTTTCAGGTTTAGCATCCTTATCTAAGGTATGCTAAGCCTTTTTGTCATTATTTAAAAGTTCAATTAATTCATTCAAAATAGATGGCCAATAATACAAGAATTAGTTTCGCAAAAACACAAAATAAGTTAGAATACCCTGATTTTTTAGAAATCCAGTTGAAATCCTTCATGGATTTTTTTCAACTAGATACCTCACCTGAAAAAAGAAATCAAGAAGGTCTTTTTAGGGTATTTAGTGAAAATTTTCCTATTACAGACACACGGAATAATTTTGTGCTGGAATTTATTGATTATTACATAGACCCTCCACGTTATAAAATTGAAGAGTGTCTGGAAAGAGGCTTAACATTTAGTGTTCCCTTAAAAGCAAAACTCAAATTATATTGTACCGATCCTGAACACGAGGATTTTGAAACAATCGTTCAGGATGTGTATCTGGGAACAATTCCTTATATGACACCCCGTGGTACTTTTGTTATCAATGGTGCTGAAAGAGTTGTAGTTTCACAGCTTCATCGTTCACCAGGTGTATTTTTCGGACAAAGTTTACACGCAAATGGAACAAAATTATACTCTGCCAGAATAATCCCATTTAAAGGGTCATGGATTGAATTTGCAACTGACATTAACAATGTTATGTATGCATATATTGATCGTAAGAAAAAATTACCGGTTACGACTCTCTTAAGAGCCATTGGCTATGAAAGTGATAAAGAAGTTCTGGCTATTTTTGATTTAGCTGATGAAATAAAGGTATCAAAAACTAGCTTGAAAGGTGTTTTAGGTAGAAAACTTGCAGCCAGAGTTCTTAAAAGCTGGGTGGAAGACTTTGTTGATGAAGATACAGGAGAGGTTGTTTCAATTGAGCGTAATGAAATTATTATTGACCGAGAAACAGTAATTGAAGAAACACATTTTGCAGAAATTATTGATTCCGGATCACAAACAATTTTAGTACATAAAGAACGAGTAAATCAAACGGATTATTCTATTATTTATAATACACTTCAAAGGGATCCTTGTAACTCTGAAAAAGAAGCTGTACTACATATATACAGGCAACTTAGAAATTCAGAACCACCTGATGAAGCAACTGCCAGAGATGTAATCGATAAATTATTCTTCTCTGACAAACGTTATGATTTAGGAGAAGTTGGTCGTTTTAGAATCAATAAAAAACTTGGTTTAAATACGCCAATTGATACGAAAGTATTAACAAAAGAAGATATTACTGAAATCATTAAATACCTGATTAAACTGATTAATGCGAAAACTGATGTTGATGACATTGATCACTTAAGTAACAGAAGGGTAAGAACAGTTGGTGAGCAATTGTTTAATCAATTTGGTGTTGGTTTAGCCAGAATGGCAAGAACTATTCGCGAAAGAATGAATGTTCGTGATAATGAAGTATTTACGCCAATTGACTTAATTAATTCCAAAACATTATCATCTGTTATTAATTCTTTCTTTGGAACTAATCAGCTATCACAATTTATGGATCAGACCAACCCGTTGGCTGAGATGACTCATAAAAGAAGAATGTCAGCCTTAGGTCCGGGCGGTTTGTCAAGAGAACGTGCAGGTTTTGAGGTAAGAGACGTACATTATACCCATTATGGAAGATTATGTCCTATTGAAACACCGGAAGGTCCAAACATTGGATTAATTTCTTCACTTTGTGTATATGCAAAAATAAATCCACTTGGTTTTATTGAAACACCTTATCGTCAAGTTAAAACTGGGAAAGTTGACCTTTCTCCAGAAGGTGTTATATATTTAAGTGCTGAGGAAGAAGAAGCAAAGATGATTGCTCAGGCAAATGCAAAGATTAAAGAAGATGGTGTTTTTGTTAATGCAAAAGTAAAGGCCAGGTATGAAGCAGATTATCCATTAATTGAAAATGAGAAGGTAGATTTAATGGACGTTGCCCCAAACCAAATTGCTTCAATCGCAGCATCACTAATTCCTTTTCTTGAGCATGATGATGCAAACCGGGCATTGATGGGATCTAACATGATGCGACAGGCAGTTCCACTACTGAATCCGGAAGCACCAATAGTTGGTACTGGACTTGAAAAAACCGTAGTACAGGACTCACGCGTACAAATTGTAGCTGAAGGTGATGGGATTATTGAATATGTTGATGCTAATGAAATAATAATCAGATACGACCGAAACGAAGACGAAAAATTTGCTAGCTTTGAAGAGGATACAAAAAGGTATGAACTACCAAAATTCAGAAAAACAAACCAAAGCTCAAATGTTAACCTTCGCCCTATTGTTTCAAAAGGAGCAAAAGTTTCTAAAAATCAAATATTAACTGAAGGATATGGTACTGATAATGGTGAATTAGCTATTGGCCGTAACTTAAAAGTTGCATTTATGCCTTGGAAAGGGTACAATTTTGAAGATGCAATTGTTATTTCAGAGAATGTTGTTAAAGATGATATTTTTACCTCAATACATATTGATGAATATCAACTAGAGGTTAGAGATACAAAAAGAGGTTTGGAAGAACTAACATCTGACATTCCTAATGTTAGTGAAGAAGCAACTAAAAATCTTGATGAAAATGGAATGATCAGGGTTGGTGCTGATGTAAAACCAGGTGATATTTTAATTGGTAAAATAACACCAAAAGGTGAATCAGATCCATCACCTGAAGAAAAACTATTACGTGCCATATTTGGTGATAAAGCTGGTGATGTTAAAGATGCTTCTTTAAAAGCTTCTCCATCACTACACGGAACAGTTATCGACAAAAAACTATTTTCAAGAGCAATTAAAGACCGAAAGTCGAAAAATGCTGACAAGCCACTTCTTGATAAACTTGAAAAAGAACAAGAAAGAGCAATTGAAGAATTACGGGCAAGATTAATTGATAAGTTATTCATTCTTATTAATGGAAAAACCTCGCAAGGGGTAAAAGATTACTATGGAACTGAAATGATTACTAAAGGTACTAAATTCAGTTTGAAATTACTTCAGGAAATTGATTACATGCATATTACTGCAAGTAAGTGGTCAACAGACAAGAAGAAAAATGAAACAATTAAAAGCCTGCTTCATAATTATGTAGTAAAACATAAAGAGATTGAAGGTAAATATAGAAGAAAGAAATACAACATTTCTATAGGTGATGAATTACCAATAGGTATTATTCAGCTTGCAAAAGTATATATTGC
>JAOZNO010000570.1 GCA_029933755.1 Bacteroidales bacterium
GGGGTATTTATCTCAAAAAAGGTGATGAAAAATATAATAAGGCTGCAAAATTTTGGTCAAAAATATTTGCCGTTAACTTTGTTATGGGCGTGGTGACAGGAATTCCTTTAGAATTTCAATTTGGTACTAACTGGGCAAAATTTTCTGAACTTACAGGAAATGTAATTGGACAAACATTAGCAATGGAAGGAATGTTCGCTTTTTTCCTTGAATCTACATTTCTGGGTTTGTTTCTTTTTGGAGAAAAACTTATCGGAAAAAAACTACATTTTCTTTCTGCTTTAATGCTTTTTATCGGTACACAGGCTAGTGGGCTTTTTATAATTGCTACGCATTCGTGGATGCAACACCCCGTTGGTTATGAGATACTTGCCAATGGGAAGTTTGTTCTTAATAATTTTGCTGATTTGTTTTTAAATCCTTGGTTGTGGCCTTCATATTTTCATAATCAGGCAGCATCAATGGTTACCGCAACCTTTGTAGTTTCAGGTATAGGTGCATTTTATTTATTAGATGGAAAACACCTTGAGTTTGGAAAATTGTTCATAAAAATAGGCATTATTACAGGTAGTATTTCAATTGTTTTACTCATATTTCCATTTGGTGATTTGTTAGCAAAACAAGTAGCTAAAAATCAGCCAATTACACTCGTTGCTATGGAGGGTTTGTTTGAAACAACAGAGGGAGCACCTATGGTATTAATTGGTCAGCCAAATATGAACGAACGTAAAATTGATAATGCTATAGAAGTTCCATATGTGCTTAGTTTTTTAACTTATAATCGATGGAATGCTGAAATTAAAGGGTTAAATGATTACGATGAAGATCTTTGGCCAACTAATGTGCCGGCATTATACTATGCTTATCATATGATGGTTGGTTTAGGAACTATTTTTATATCTATTATGCTTTTATCTGCTTTCTTATTATGGAAAAAAAGACTTTATGAACAAAAATGGATGATGTGGATACTTATGTTCGCAATACCCTTTCCATATATTGCTAATATTGCCGGATGGTATGTTTCTGAGTTTGGACGTCAGCCATGGTTAGTATATAACCTATTACGAACAAGTGATGGTATTTCTCCCTCTGTTTCAACTGGTAATACATTATTTACCTTACTGGGATTTGTTGGTTTGTACTTTCTTTTGGGTGTACTATTTTTATTGTTAGTTGGGAAAGTTATAAATAAAGGCCCTGATCAAATAAATTCACAAAAACTGGAAACTTTATAGTTATGGAAATATTATGGGCTGTTATTTTAGTTATGATGTTAACAATATTTATTGTTATGGATGGTGCTGATTTTGGTGCCGGAATCATACATTTATTTTTTGCAAAAACCGAAAAAGATAAAAAAAGCATTATTAATGCTATAGGACCATTTTGGGATGGTAATGAAGTTTGGCTAATTGCGGGTGGCGGTGTTCTCTTTCTTGCCTTTCCAACGCTTTACGCTTCATCATTTAGTGGGTTTTACCTTCCTTTAATTATGGTGCTTTGGTTACTTATTTTTAGGGGTATAGGACTTGAGTTAAGAAACCTTGTCGATAATAATATTTGGAAAACTATTTGGGATAAAGCGTTTGGGATTTCCAGTTTACTGTTGGCTTTGTTTTTTGGTGCAGCATTAGGTAATGTGGTTAGAGGTGTTAATTTGGGTGGAGTTGAAAATGGCATAGCCAAATATGAAAGTATCTATTTTTTTACTCCATTATGGAATGAAAACTTTTCGCCTTTAAATATACATCAAGGGGTTTTAGATTGGTTTACAGTTATTATAGGAGTAATTGCTATTGTGGCATTATCTATTCAGGGGGCTACATGGATTATTTTTAAAACAAATAGTGATTTAAACAGTCAACTAAAAAGTCTAATTAAAAAACTGGCTATTAGCCTGATATTTTTGACATTGCTATCGATTTTGGCCTGGTTTTATGTTAAACCTAATGCATTAGATAATTATTTTGAACATTTGGTATTATGGATTTTTCCACTTGGTTCAGTAATTGGAATTATTGGTTTAATTAGGATAAAAAGCTATAAACAGGATTATACCGGATTTATCTTTTCCACCTTATTTATTGTGAGTTCTTTTGCATCAACAGCAGTAGCTTTATTCCCTGTACTATTGCCTAGTACCAATGATGTTAACCCAGCACTAACAGTTTATAATGCAGCAGCCAGCGAATACAGTTTAAATGTTGGAATCGTATGGTGGATCATTTCTTTTGTATTAGTTATTGGCTATTTTTATTTCGTTCATCGAATATTTAAAGGTAAATTAGATGATTTAGATTATCATTAACAATATCATTGTTTATATATAATAATATGAGTAATATGCTTAAAATAGGAAAACTAAATATATTAAAAATAGTAAAAGAGGTAGATTTTGGACTTTATCTTGATGGTGGTGAGGAATATGGGGAAATTTTGTTACCAAAAAGGTATGTGCCTGAAAAATTTGAAATTGAAGATGACCTAGAAGTTTTTATATACAAAGATTCTGAAGACCGTATAATTGCCACCACAGAAACACCTAAGGCAATGGTAGGAGATTTTGCTCTAATGGAAGTTGCTTCGGTAAATAAATTTGGTGCTTTTCTTGAATGGGGATTACAAAAGGAATTGCTCGTTCCCTTTCGTGAACAAAGAAAAGATATGGAACAAGGAAAATCGTATGTCGTTTATGTATACCTTGATGATGAAACCAAACGAATAGCAGCTTCATCAAAACTAAATAAGTTTCTGGATAATATTCCGGCAGAATATGAATCAAGTCAGGAAGTTGATGTATTTATCGCAAGTAAATCAGACCTTGGTTATAACGCAATAATTAATGGTGTTCATTGGGGAATGTTATACGAAAATGAAGTTTTTAAACCATTGGAGCGTGGTCAAAAACTTAAAGCTTATATAAAAAAACTTAGAGATGATGAAAAAATAGACCTTTATCTTCATAAGGCCGGATATGATAAAGTGGAAGCTTTAACAGGAAAAATTCTGGAAACCTTAAAAGAGGAGGGTGGATATTTGGATATTAATGATAAAACACCCTCAGCTATTATTTATGAAGTATTTGGCGAAAGCAAAAAAACTTTTAAAAAAGCACTTGGTACACTTTACAAAAAAAGATTAATTGAGATTGAAAAAAGCGGTATTAAACTATTAGATAAGAGTGTTTAACCAAAAAAAAAGCTTTTTTCATCATTTTTTTTGGTTAAATAGTTTTTTAATTAATAAAATAGTCTATATTTGTGGCAAATTTAATAAATTAATATAATGAAAGAAGGAACAGTAAAATTTTTTAATGACACCAAAGGATTTGGTTTTATCAAAGACAACGAAACAGACAACGAGTATTTTGTACACGTATCAGGACTTATTGACGAAATAAGAGAAGATGACAAAGTTACTTTTGAACTAAAAGAAGGTAGAAAAGGATTAAATGCAGTAGATGTTAAACTTGCATAGTTTATATATATCTGAAAAAAATTTAATCAAAAGCTTCGCAGAAATGCGAGGCTTTTTTTTTGCTTAAGTTTTTA
>JAOZNO010000571.1 GCA_029933755.1 Bacteroidales bacterium
ACCGGATCAACAGCTGTTTTAAAGGTTTTAACACTTGTCCATTCATCAATACCTGAATCATAAAGGCTGTAACAAATAGTTGACGAAGGTGTTAAGGCATCAAAGGTGTACTCGTGTTTATTAAAATAACCTACCAAATCCTTATCACTTAATGCATCAAATACTCCTATTTCCATAGCTTCAGTGTACCCCCACTTTATTTTATCATCTTCGGTGTTGTTCCTCCATGATATGGTAACACCTTCTAAAGGATTTTTTTTGCTACCCCAACGAATATGATCAATAACAGAAACCTTAATGGTTTCCCTAATTTCTTTTGAAATAGTATAAGTAGTATCACCTACCGTCGAATCATTATAGGCTACCAAAGTAATCCAGTATCTTGCACTTCTATCATAAGTTTGTACTGGATTATATTCTTTAGACTTATTGCTGTTACCAAAATCCCATTCTACCCGGGTAGTATTTTCAAGCACAGCTTCGAAATTAACAGTTAGCCCATCTAAAATATATTCAAAGTCTTCAATCGGGTCTTCAAGTACCACATTAACTACTTTAGGATCCTCAGGAGTAGGCTCAACTTTTTCCTCCTCTTTTGTACAAGAATGTCCAAGGAAAATTAAAACTGCTATTAACAAATACTTATAATTCATAATAAAATATTTGATAAGATTATATTTAAAATTTATTTATGTTTAATGGCTCTGGTTTAAATATCCTGTGTTTTTTCATCTTATAATGTCCTGATTATTTGTTTATCCGTTTATCTGGTGATTTTATTATCACCGGATACCCAAATCAACATATCACCAACATACAAAAAACTAATTATTAAACAGTTAAGGAATCCCAGAATATCTAAACTTGCGCCATGTTTTTTACTCAACAATAATTATTAGCGAGTATTTCTTTTTCCCTTTTCTAACAAGAATAAACTTATCGTTTATCAGGTCATTATTATTAAATGTTTTTTCAGTGTTTTGCTCTTTTTCCTGGTTAATACTCAAACCATTATCTTTCATTAAGCGACGAAGTTCACCCTTTGACGGGAAAATCTTTGTTTTTTCTACTAATAAATCCAAAATTGGAATTTCAGCTAATAATTCCGTTTTACTAAGCTTGAATTGAGGAACTCCTTCAAAAACAGAAAGTAAGGTTTCTGAATCTAATTTGCTCAAAGTTTCTTTAGTTCCTTTACCAAATAAAATTGCCGAGGCATCCACAGCTTTATTGTATTCATCTTCTGAATGAGTCATTACTGTAATTTCTCTGGCCAGTCGTTTCTGTAATGTCCTTAAATGTGGCGCTTCCTGATGCTCTTTTATTAGTGTATTAATTTCTTCTTTTGAGATTATAGTAAATATTTTAATGTATTTTTCAGCATCTTTATCAGAGGCATTCATCCAAAACTGGAAAAACTTATAAGGACTGGTACGCTTTGGGTCTAACCAAATGTTTCCACTTTCAGTTTTGCCAAATTTACCACCGTCTGCTTTGGTTAACAAAGGCCAGGTTATTGCAAAAGCTTTTCCTCCTGCTTTTCGTCTAATTAGCTCAGTACCTGTGGTAATATTTCCCCATTGGTCAGAACCACCCATTTGTAATTTACAGTTATTATTTTGGTACAAATGCAGAAAGTCATAACCCTGAACTAATTGATAAGTAAATTCAGTGAATGATATACCTTCAACGTTTTCATCATTACCATCACGATTCATTCTTGATTTTACAGAGTCCTTAGCAATCATGTAATTAACCGTAATAGATTTTCCAATATCACGAATGAAATCAAGGAAACTAAATCCCTTCATCCAATCGTAATTATTTACCATTTCTGCTGAATTTTCTGAATTACCCGAAAAATCAATAAATTTTTCTAATTGTTTTTTAATGCATTCCTGGTTATGTCGTAAACTATCTTCATCCAGTAAGTTTCTTTCTTTTGATTTGCCCGATGGGTCTCCAATCATACCAGTTGCACCACCAATTAAAGCAATAGGCTTGTGCCCTGAATGTTGAAACAATTTCAACATCATAACTCCAACTAAATGTCCAATATGTAAGGAGTCAGCCGTTGGGTCAATTCCAACATAAGTACTGGTTAATTCTTTTTTTAATAATTCTTCAGTTCCAGGCATAATATCCTGAAGCATTCCACGCCACTTAAGCTCTTCAACAAAATTCATAATTAACTTTTAAAAGGTATTCAATAAAATTGGGCACAAATATACTGCTTTATATGAATTTTGACAATATTGATTTATTCTTTCCGGAGCTTCAGTTTTTTTCTCGCAAACTTATCTGTCTACAACTTTTCTAAGTGAACAGCAAATTGCTTAGGTCGAGAGTTTACACTTGCTAGAAAAACCACAGTATTGTGGTACACTAAGGTTGAGCTAATTTTCTGAAAGGGATTTAAAAGTAGAGCCATTTACTATGAGCAAGTAGCCAAATTTTCAATTTGGCAGTGTTAACTTATTGACCAACCGCTTTAAATTAAGCATGCTACCCTTTTGAATTTAGCTTTTGGCATTTCGTTGTTTATTCTTCTATTTTATTTATTTCGTCTTTTGGTTTTAGCACTTTAGCATTTTTTGAAGTCACTATACCCTCTCCTGTTTTTGTCTCAATTTCTCGTCTTGTATTTCCAGCAATTGTTCCACCTGTTTTGGCTATTTTTTTGCTTTGAGAGAATGTTTTCGGCTTCTTCTTTTTTGATATTTCAGTCGTGGTAGCCTCTGCAAGCATATTTAATACTAATTCAAGGTTGGTCATGTTATCTCGAAGGTTTTCTTTCTTCAGGTTTTTGAACTTTTTGTAATCCTTTACTGATAATCCTGCCCACGCCTTTGTTATTTCATCAGTTAGGATTGCGTACTCCAATCCTTTTTGAACACCTCTTAATTCCCATTCGTCAGTAAGCTCTTTTCTTACTTCTATGCTTTTGAGTCTTTGGTTAATCCACTTTTTTGAATAACCCTTTTTCAAGTATGTTTCCATAGCTCTGTCAAAAGCTTTTTCGGGGTCTTCTGTTTCTTCAATTCTTTCATATCCAACTTTTGCTAACCAAACTTTAAACGGTTCAGCATTGGGTGATGGTATTGCTTGTATTACTCTTAAAAGCTGTTCAGTGTCAGCAACATCAGTCATTCTCAATTTACCATCTGTGGCCTGCATTTTCAACTGTCCCAATTTATGGGACAGTTCACTTCCTTCGTCTTTCAGTTTTGTTTTTAAAGCATTCCAGTATTTTCTAGGACGAGGGCTGTCAGTTAAAACCTCAATAACATCAATTATAGAGAAATACCATTTTTCTTGTTCTTTATCCCAGTGAACTCTGACTCGTTGGTCTTGGAACAATTTTATTGCATTTTCCTTTGTCATAATATTTAGATTATTCAAATTCAAAGATAAATAATCTTTTTTGTTATGCTATATTAATCGTGATGCGGTTTCTTTTCAATGAACATCAACATTTGGCTATGTGGTGTGCGGATTTTACCGACAACCTTACAACCTATAAAGTAGCCAAGTTTTTTGATTTGGTAAATA
>JAOZNO010000026.1 GCA_029933755.1 Bacteroidales bacterium
TATTGCTTCTGCCAATGTCGTTTTACCTAATCCGGCATTACCCAACAAGGATAAATTCCGGATCTCGTCTGTTTTATAAATTTTCATACATTTAAGGTTTTAATATATTATTATTGTACGTTTGACTAATGCCCGTCAAAATTAATAATTTTTTGCAAACATGCAACTGATAGGAAAGAGGCATTTTTTTTGTCTAATATTTTGTAATTTGAGTTAAACAAAAAAAATGTTAATATATAGGGAGTTATTATTCAAATGTTTAAGCGTTGGTTATTAAATCATTTATAGCCAATTAACTTTAATTCTGCGGAATTACACGCTTTTCTTTTTGCTAATTAAATAAAATTTCTATTTTTGCAGCCGATTTGAAATAAAACAAAATAAAATAGGGCCTGTAAAATATTACTATTTAGATATTTAAACCTATGCTTATTTCATGCAAATTAATTAATGCCAAAAACTTTAATCATTTTGTTGTTTTAGATGAAATAAATTTTACCTTTGCAGACCGAATTTAAAGAATAAATTTAATATAATATATTGTCTTTATGCCTACAATACAGCAATTAGTAAGAAAAGGAAGAGTAAAATTAGTCGAAAAAAGTAAGGCTAGGGCACTTGATAGTTGCCCCCAAAGAAGAGGTGTATGTGTTCGGGTTTATACAACTACTCCTAAAAAGCCAAATTCAGCAATGAGAAAAGTTGCAAGAGTTCGGTTAACAAATGGAAAAGAGGTTAATGCTTATATTCCGGGTGAAGGTCATAATTTACAGGAGCACTCTATTGTATTAATACGTGGAGGAAGGGTTAAAGATTTACCAGGAGTTAGATACCACATCATTCGTGGCGCATTAGATACTTCAGGTGTTGATGGAAGAACTCAGAGACGTTCAAAATATGGAACAAAAAGACCTAAAAAATAATTTTGAAATCATTGAATAAAAAGAGATGAGAAAAAGAAGACCAAAAAAGAGGATATTATTGCCAGATCCAAAATTTAATGATACACTGGTAACTAGATTCGTCAATGATTTAATGATGTCAGGTAAAAAAAATATATCATATAATATTTTTTACGATGCCTTAGATATTGTTACAGAGAAAAATCCAAGTAAGGAAAAAGCGCCTCTTGATGTTTGGAAGAAGGCTCTTGAAAATATAACACCGGCAGTAGAGGTGAAAAGCCGTAGAGTTGGTGGAGCTACTTTTCAGGTTCCAATGCAAATCAGACCTGAAAGAAAAGAATCAATTAGTATTAAATATCTAATAATGTTTGCTCGAAAAAGAAGCGGTCGTTCAATGGCTGAAAAATTAGCTGCTGAAATTATCGCTGCTTTTAATGAAGAGGGTGGAGCATTTAAGAAAAAAGAAGATACGCATAGAATGGCTGAAGCAAATAAAGCTTTTGCATATTTCAGATTTTAAATTAGGTGTAGAGGAAATATTAAGATGAAACGGGATTTAAAATATACAAGGAATATAGGTGTCATGGCTCACATTGATGCTGGTAAGACTACGACCACTGAGCGTATTCTTTTTTATACTGGTGTTACACATAAAATTGGTGAGGTACATGATGGTGCAGCCACAATGGACTGGATGGTACAGGAGCAAGAGCGAGGTATCACAATTACCTCTGCTGCAACAACTACTTTCTGGAAGCATAAGGATGAAGATTACAAAATAAATATAATTGACACTCCTGGACACGTTGACTTTACGGTTGAAGTAGAGCGTTCTTTAAGAGTATTAGATGGAGCTGTTGCTGTTTTCTGTGCAGTTGGTGGTGTTGAACCACAATCAGAAACTGTTTGGAGACAAGCAGATAAATATAAAGTGCCAAGAATTGCTTTCATTAATAAAATGGACAGAACTGGTGCTGATTTCTTTAATGTAGTTGGTCAGATTGAAGATAAACTAGGTGCAAATCCTGTACCTATTCAAATACCAATTGGTTCAGAAGAGAATTTTAAGGGAGTAATTGATCTTATTGAACGTAAGGCTATTGTTTGGTTAGAAGATGAAGAGATGGGAATGAAGTATGAATATGCTGATATTCCTGAAGATATGAAAGATACTGTTGAGGAGTGGCGTGAAAAATTGGTTGAAGCGGTTGCTGAATCAGATGATGCTTTTTTAGAAAGATTTTTTGAAGATCGCGACTCAATTACAGAAGAAGAGTTTATGGCCGTTACTCGTAAAGCGGTTGTTGATATGAAAATAGTTCCTGTATTTGCAGGTTCAGCTTTTAAAAACAAAGGTGTTCAACGCTTGCTTGATGGAATCGTTAATTTATTACCTAGTCCATTAGATATTGAGGCTATTGAAGGTATTAATCCTAAAAACGATGAAGCTGTAAAAAGACTTCCTTCCTCTGAAGAACCATTATCTGCTTTGGCTTTTAAAATTACTACTGACCCGTTTGTTGGTCGATTAGCTTATGTAAGAGTATATTCAGGTATTTTGAAAGCTGGATCTTATGTATATAATCCTAGAACAAATAAAAGAGAACGAATTTCCCGACTTTATCAAATGCATGCTAACAAGCAAAATCCTAAAGATGAAATATCTGCAGGGGATATATGTTCTGCAGTTGGTTTTAAGGACATTCATACTGGTGATACACTTTGTGACGAAAAGAAACAAATTGTTTTAGAAACAATGACTTTTCCTAATCCGGTTATTGGTATCGCAATAGAGCCAAAAACACAGAAAGATCTTGATAAACTTGGAAATGGACTTCATAAGCTTGCTGAAGAGGATCCTACATTCCAAGTGAAAACTGATAAACATTCAGGGCAAACTATTATTAGTGGAATGGGTGAATTACATTTGGAAATTTTAATTGATCGTTTAAAACGTGAATTTAAAGTTGAATGTAATCAAGGAGCACCACAAGTAAATTATAAAGAAGCATTACAGGGCAAACTTGAACACAGGGAAGTGTTTAAAAAGCAAAGTGGTGGACGAGGAAAATTTGCGGATATTATTGTTAAAATATCTCCAGTTGACGAAGGTGAAGAAGGCTTACAATTTGTAAACTCTGTTAAAGGTGGACGAATTCCTAGAGAATTTATTCCATCTGTTGAAAAAGGATTTAAAGAAGCGATGAATAATGGTCCTTTGGCTGGTTTTGTTGTTGATAGTATGAAAGTTGAATTATTAGATGGTTCTTTTCATCCGGTAGATTCTGATCAGTTATCATTTGAATTGGCTGCTAAAATGGCATTTAGGCATGCAGCTCCAAAAGCAAAACCTGTTCTTCTTGAACCAATCATGTTAGCTGAAGTTGTTACCCCGGAAGAATATATGGGCGATATTATTGGTGACTTCAACAAAAGACGTGGTAAGATTGAAGGTATGGAATCAAAGGGTAATGCCAGAGTAGTAAAGGCATTAGTTCCGTTAGCAGAAAAGTTTGGATATGTTACCGTTCTTAGAACGATATCTTCAGGTAGAGCAACTTCTTCAATGGAATTTTCTCATTACGAAGCTGTTCCTGATTCTATTTCCAAAGAGGTTATTGAAAAAAATATGGGTAAATCTGAATAATAATTTTATTTATGAGTCAAAAGATTCGCATTAAATTAAAATCATACGATCACAACTTGGTAGATAATTCTGCTGAAAAAATCGTAAAAACTGTTAAACAAACAGGTGCTGTAGTAAGTGGACCAATTCCATTACCTACTCATAGAAGAGTATTTACAGTATTAAGATCGACTTTTGTTAATAAAAAATCGCGAGAGCAATTTCAATTGTCGTCTTTTAATAGATTAATAGACATTTATAGTTCAACACCAAAAACTGTTGATGCTTTAATGCGGTTGGAGTTGCCAAGTGGTGTTGAAGTTGAAATTAAGGTTTAAGGAAAATTTATAAAAAATGCCGGGATTAATTGGAAAAAAAATCGGAATGACATCCGTTTTCAGTGCCGAGGGAAAAAATATTCCATGCACTGTTTTAGAAGTTGGACCTTGTATTGTTACTCAAATTAAAACTGAGGAAACAGACGGGTACAACGCTGTTCAAATTGCTTATGACGATAAAAAAGAAAAGCGAACTACAAAAGCTGAGCTTGGACATTTTAAGAAGGCAAAAACTACAGCAAAACGTAAAGTTATTGAGCTTAAGGGCTTTGTCAAAGATTGGAAACTTGGTGATGTAATTACTGTAGATTATTTCAATGATGACACTTGGCTTGATGTTAGTGGGATTAGCAAAGGTAAGGGTTTTCAAGGTGTTGTAAAACGCTACAACTTTAAAGGTGTAGGTGATGCAACTCATGGTCAACACAACAGGCTTAGAGCACCGGGTTCGTTAGGAGCTTCTTCATATCCTTCACGAGTTTTTAAAGGCATGAGAATGGCTGGACGAATGGGAGGTAATAAAGTTAAGGTTTTGAACTTGAAGATTGTAAAAATCATTGCTGAAAACAATTTGTTATTGTTAAAAGGTTCCATTCCGGGGCCAAAAGGTTCATATATAATTATTGAAAAGTAATGGAGCTGATAGTTTATAATATAAAAGGTGAGGATACCGGAAGAAAGGTAAACTTAGACGAATCGATTTTTGGTATTGAACCAAATGACCATGCTATTTACTTAGATGTAAAACAGTATAGGGCTAATAATCGTCAAGGAACTCACAAAGCGAAAGAGCGTGCTGAAGTAAAAGGTAGTACCCGAAAGATTAAAAAGCAAAAAGGTACTGGTTCAGCAAGAGCGGGAGATATAAAGAATCCTTTATTTAGAGGTGGTGGCCGAGTTTTCGGACCCAGACCTAAGGATCATAGTTTCAAATTAAATAAGAAACTAAAGAAATTAGCTAGAAAATCTGCACTTACCTATAAGGCTATAGAAAAGGGTTTATATGTAGTGGAGGATTTCAGTTTTGATCAACCTAAAACAAAGGAATATTTGTCTTTTGAAAATAATTTAAAAATTGCTGATAAAAAGTCACTTTTAGTTTTATCAAAAGCAAATAAAAACCTATATTTGTCGTCCCGAAATTTACAGGGTTCTAAGATAATAATAGTTTCTGAATTAACAACTTACGACATCTTAGATGCTAAAGCAATTGTATTTGCAGAAAGTTCTTTTGATGTTTTAGAAAAAATGTATTAACAATGGATATTCTGCAAAAGCCGATTATTACGGAGAAAATGACGATTCAGGGCGAAAAGATGAATAGATTTGGGTTTATTGTAGCGATAGATGCAAATAAAATTCAGATTAAAAAAGCGGTTGAAGAATTATATAATGTAACAGTTGAATCAGTTAATACCATGCGTTATGGTGGTAAGTCTAAATCTAAACAGACCAAAACTGGAATTCAAAAAGGTAAAACAAATGCTTCTAAAAAGGCAATAGTTACATTACAAGAAGGAGATACTATAGATTTTTATAGCAATATTTAGAAAAGATGGCGGTACGAAAAGTAAAACCAACAACACCGGGACAAAGAAGTAAAGTTGCAGGTTCTTTTGAGGACATTACAACTAATCTTCCGGAAAAGTCGTTGCTGAGCACAATAAAGAGGTCTGGCGGACGAAATAATACTGGGAAAATGACTGTTCGTAATATTGGTGGCGGACATAAAAAGAAGTATAGAATTATTGATTTTATGAGGGATAAAGAAGGCGTTCCTGGTAATATTAAATCAATAGAATATGATCCAAACAGGTCTGCACGTATTGCATTAGTTAATTATGCAGATGGTGAAAAAAGATATATCATTGCTCCAAACGGTCTTAAAGTTGACCAGGTTGTGATGTCAGGAAAAGATGTAGCCCCTGAAATTGGGAATACATTATATTTATCTGATATACCTTTAGGCACAGTTATTCATAATATTGAAATGCAACCCAATAGAGGTGCTGTTCTTGCAAGAAGCGCTGGAACTTATGCCCAACTGACTTCAAGAGATGGCAAATATGCAATTGTAAAATTACCATCAGGAGAGACACGTATGATATTGGTTACATGTAGAGCTACAATTGGTTCTGTTTCAAACTCGGATCATGCACTGGAAAGATCTGGTAAAGCTGGAAGAAGTCGTTGGTTAGGTAGAAGACCACGTGTACGTGGTGTTGCAATGAATCCAGTTGATCATCCAATGGGTGGTGGCGAAGGAAAATCATCGGGTGGGCATCCGAGATCTAGAACAGGTTTACTTGCAAAAGGATTTAAAACCAGATCAAAGAAAAAAGCCTCAAATAAGTATATAATAGAAAGAAGAAAAAAATAAACCTTATATATTCATAATCTTATGAGTCGTTCATTAAAAAAAGGTCCTTTTATTAACTATAAACTGGAAAAAAAAGTAACTACCATGATTGATTCTGGTAAAAAATCAGTGATTAAAACTTGGGCAAGAAGCTCTATGATTTCACCTGATTTTGTTGGACAAACAATTGCAGTTCATAATGGAAACAAATTTATTCCGGTTTATATTACCGAAAATATGGTAGGACATAAATTAGGCGAGTTTGCTCCTACAAGAACATATAGAGGACACTCTGGAAATAAACATTAATCGTAAAGATCAAAAGATATTAAAAAATGGGAGCTAGAAAACGAAATCGGGCAGAAGCGATTAAAGAGGCTAAGAAAACAAAATATTATGCTGTTTTAAAAAATTGCCCAACTTCACCTAGGAAAATGCGTCTTGTGGCGGATTTAATTCGGGGTACTGAAGTAAAATATGCCCTTGATACATTGAAATTTAGTCCTAAGGAGGCGTCAAAACGATTGGAGAAGTTACTTCTTTCGGCAATTGCAAACTGGGAAAGCAAAAATGAAGGTGTACGAATGGAAGAAGCAGGTCTTTATGTAAAGGAAGTTTTTGTTGATTCGGCCAGGGTTCTAAAAAGACTTAGACCTGCACCTCAGGGAAGAGCTCATAGAATAAGAAAAAGATCAAATCATGTAACTGTTGTTTTAGAAAGCAAACAAACAAAATAATAAATGGGACAAAAGATTAATCCAATAAGTAATAGGTTAGGAATCATTAAAGGATGGGATTCCAATTGGTACGGTGGAAGGAATTATGCTGCAAAATTAGTAGAAGATACTAAAATCAGAAAATATCTCAATGTCCGTTTAGCGAAAGCTAATGTTTCAAAAATTGTTATTGAGCGTACATTAAAGTTGATAACTGTAACTGTACATACTTCAAGACCTGGAATTATTATTGGAAAAAGTGGTTCTGAGGTAGATAAGTTACGTGAAGAACTTAAGAAAATAACAAAAAAAGAAGTTCAAATAAATATTTTTGAAATTAAGCGTCCTGAACTTAATGCTACATTGGTCGGAAATAATATTGCCCGTCAGGTTGAGGGTAAAATTGCTTACCGTAGAGCTATAAAAATGGCTATTGCTGCTACTATGAGAATGGGAGCTGGTGGAATTAAAGTTTTAATTTCTGGTCGTTTAAATGGTGCTGAAATGGCACGTTCAGAAACTTATAAAGATGGTAGAATTCCATTGCATACTTTTAGAGCTGATATAGATTATCATCTTTCAGAGGCTCTTACCAAAGTTGGATTAGTTGGTATTAAGGTTTGGATTTTTGATAAAGAAGTATATGGTAAACGTGATTTATCTCCAAACTTCGGATTAAAAAATCAAAGACAAAAAGGCTTTAAAAAGCGTAGAAAATAATATAGAGATATACAATCATGTTACAACCAAAGAAATTAAAATATAGAAAGCAGCAAAAGGGCAGAATGAAAGGTAATTCCCAAAGAGGTAATATGCTTTCATTTGGATCTTTTGGAATTAAGGCTTTAGAAACTACTTGGATTACTGCAAGACAAATTGAAGCTGCTCGACAGGCAGTTACAAGGTATATGAAAAGAGAAGGACAGATTTGGATTAGAATATTTCCAGACAAACCTTTAACTAAAAAACCAGCAGAGGTTAGAATGGGTAAAGGTAAAGGAGCTCCTGAATCATGGGTTGCAAGAGTTAGTCCTGGTAGAGTCCTTTTTGAAGCCGAAGGCGTTCCTTATTTAATTGCTAAAGAAGCCTTAAGGTTAGCTGCTCAAAAATTACCAATTGCAACAAAGTTTGTTGTGCGACATGATTATGATATAACATCAGAGGGTGTTTAATAAAGAGGCATTTAGAAAGTAATTATAAAAAACTAGTTATTTTGGACAATGTCGTTCCACAGCAATTAGAAAAATTAGGACTAAGCAGATGAAAAATTCGGAAATAAGAGAATTAACAACAAAAGAACTCATTGAGAAAATTGAAGATGAGAGTGCACAGTATGTGCGCATGAAACTAAATCACACAGTATCTCCTTTAGATAATCCCAATAAGTTGATGGAAGGTAGACGGTTAGTTGCAAAGCTTAAAACTGAATTAAGAAAAAGAGAATTAACTGAAAATCAATAATAGATTAGTATCATGGAAAAAAGAAATCTACGTAAAGAACGTATTGGTTTGGTTGTCAGTAATAAAATGGAAAAATCCATAGTTGTGATAGTCAATAGGAGAGTGAAACATCCAATTTATGGAAAATTTATCAATAAGTCAAGTAAATTCATGGCACATGATGAAAAAAATGACTGTAATATTGGTGATACTGTTAAAATAATGGAAACCCGGCATCTTAGTAAGAGAAAGAGCTGGAGACTTGTTGAAATAATTGAAAGAGCTAAATAGTTATGGTACAGCAGGAATCGAGATTAGGAGTTGCTGATAATAGCGGCGCAAAAGAAGTACTTGTTATAAGAGTATTAGGCGGTACAAAAAAGCGTTATGCAAGCATTGGCGATAAAGTAGTTGTAACTGTTAAAAGTGCAATTCCTTCAGGAGAAATAAAAAAAGGAACGGTTTCTACAGCTGTTGTTGTTAGAACTAAAAAGGAAATAAGACGACAAGATGGTTCTTATATTCGTTTTGATGATAATGCCGTTGTTTTACTAAATACAGCTGGTGAAATGAGAGGGACTAGAATTTTTGGTCCTGTAGCCAGAGAATTACGTGCTTCGCATATGAAGATTATATCATTAGCACCTGAAGTACTTTAATTGAAAAAAATAAATCAAATGCAAAGGAAATTACACATAAAAAAGGGTGATACGGTTTATGTTAATGCCGGTGACAGTAAAGGCCAAAAGGGACGTGTTTTGGAAATAAACAGAGAGAACTATAAGGCTATTGTTGAGGGTGTAAACTTGGTGTCGCGCCACACAAAACCTAACAGCGAACACCCTGAGGGTGGTATTGTTAAAAAGGAAGCTGCTGTGCATATTTCAAACCTTATGATTGTTGATCCAACTAGTGGTGAGCCAACGAGAATAGGAAGAAGAAAAAATGATAATAATAAATTAGTGCGTTTCGCAAAAAAATCTAAAGAGGAGATTAAGTAATGGATTTTAGGCCTAATCTTAAAAAGAAGTATACAGACGAAATTATGCCAAATTTGAAAAAAGAATTTGGGTATAAGAGTGTTATGCAAATACCAAAACTTGAAAAAATTGTAATTAATCAAGGTGTTGGTCAGGCGGTTGCCGATAAAAGGTTGTTAGATGTTGCTGTAAAAGAAGTAACTAGCATTGCGGGTCAAAAAGCCGTTACAACTTTATCTAAAAAGGATATTTCTAATTTTAAATTACGTAAAAAAATGCCAATTGGTGTTAAAGTTACTTTGCGTAGAAATAGGATGTATGAATTTTTAGAACGATTGATTGCTGTTTCTATTCCACGGGTTCGTGACTTTAGAGGAATAGGTGATAAGTTTGATGGAAAAGGAAATTACACCTTGGGTATTCAAGAGCAATTAATTTTCCCTGAAATAAATATTGATCAGGTTAATCAAATACTTGGAATGAATATAACTTTTGTTACTTCTGCCAACACAGATGAAGAGGGTTATGCATTGCTAAAAGAATTTGGATTACCATTTAAAAATATAAACAAGAAGTAGTATGGCTAAAGAATCAATGAAGGCTCGCGAGGTGAAAAGGCAGAAAATGGTTGACAGATATGCGGAAAAAAGAGCCAAACTAAAAGCAGAAGGTGATTATATCGGATTGCAAAAATTACCTAAAAATGCATCACCTGTTCGTTTACATAACAGATGTAAATTGACAGGTCGTCCAAAAGGATACCTTAGACAATTTGGGGTTAGTAGAATTACATTCCGCGAGATGGCATCAAATGGGTTAATTCCAGGTGTTAAAAAAGCGAGTTGGTAAACGATTAAATATAAAGAAATGACAGATCCAGTTGCAGATTATCTGACCCGAATTAGAAATGCGGTTATGACGAGGCATAAAGTAGTTGAAATACCAGCCTCAAATTTGAAAAAAGAAATGACAAAAATCCTTCATGAAAAAGGATATATATTAAGTTATAAGTTTGTTGAAAGTGGACCTCAAGGTTCAATTAAGATTGCTTTGAAGTATCATCCTAAAAGCAAAACTCCAGCGATTAAAAAAATTGAACGAATTAGTAAACCAGGGCTAAGAAAATATGCCGGTGCTAATGAATTGCCAAGAGTATTAAATGGTTTAGGCATTGCTATCTTATCTACATCTAAAGGTGTAATAACTGATAAAGAGGCACGTGGACTAAATGTGGGTGGCGAAGTATTGTGTTACGTTTATTAAACTGAATAAGTAATGTCACGAATAGGAAAATTACCAATAGATCTGCCAAAAGGTGTACAGGTTACTGTATCAAAAGGGAATTTGGTTACCGTTAAAGGCCCTCAAGGGGAATTAACACAGCAGGTTGACTCTGAAATTGGAGTGAAAGTAGAAAATGATCAGATTGTTTTGACAAGACCAACTGATCAAAAAAGACATAAGGCTATGCATGGTTTATACCGTTCATTGGCTAAGAATATGGTTATTGGTGTTACAGAAGGTTATGAGATAAAACAAGAACTTGTAGGTGTTGGGTTCAGAGCGACTGTAAATGGTCAGGTGTTAGAACTTTCTCTTGGATATTCTCATAGTATTTATCTTGGAATACCACCAGAAGTTAAAGTTGAGGCTGTTGCTGAAAGACGTGCTAACCCAATCATAACTTTAAAAAGTGCAGATAAACAATTAATAGGACAAGTTGCTGCGAAAATTCGTTCGTTTAGAAAGCCTGAGCCATATAAAGGGAAAGGTATTAAATTTGTTGGTGAACAACTTAGAAGGAAAGCTGGTAAAGCAGCAGCTAGTTAAATATAGTAAAATTTTACATTATGCCTTTAAATAAGCAGAAAAGCAGATTAAAAATCAAAAGAAGAATCCGAAAAAAGATATTCGGTGTTGTGGAAAAGCCACGAATGACGGTTTATCGTAGTAATCGTAATATTTTTGTTCAGATTGTTGATGATGTAAATAATAATACTATTATTGCTGCATCCTCACTTGATAAAGAAATTGCAGAAAAAAAGGACATCACAAAAACTCAACAAGCTGAATTAGTTGGAAAACTAATTGCTGAGAAAGCCGAAAAATCAGGTATTAAGAATGTCGTTTTCGATAGGAATGGTTATTTATATCACGGACGTATTAAGAAATTAGCTGATGCGGCCAGAGAAAATGGATTAAAAATTTAAGAGATATGTCTTCAAGTATAAGAAAAGTTAAAACTAGTGATTTAGAACTTAAGGATAGATTAGTAGCTATTCAAAGAGTTACCAAAGTAACAAAAGGTGGACGTACTTTTAGTTTTTCAGCAATTGTTGTTGTGGGTGATGAAAATGGAATAGTTGGATATGGTCTTGGAAAAGCTAAAGAGGTGACTACAGCTATCTCGAAGGGTATAGACGATGCTAAGAAAAACTTGGTGAAAGTTCCTGTTTATAAGGGAACAATACCGCACGAGCAAAGTGCTAAGTTTAGTGGTGCTCGAGTATTTATAAAGCCAGCATCTCATGGTACAGGTGTAAAAGCTGGTGGTGCGATGCGTGCGGTTCTTGAAAGTGCTGGTGTAACTGATGTTTTGGCAAAATCGAAAGGGTCATCAAACCCTCATAATCTTGTAAAAGCGACAATGGTAGCATTACTGGAATTACGTGATGCCTACACGATTGCTCAGCATCGAAATATTTCTATGGACAAAGTTTTTAACGGATAACAGAAATTAAGATGGCAAAACTTAAGAAAATAAAAGTAAAGCAAGTTAAAAGTAAAATTGGAAGTACTAAAAGACAAAAGTTAACACTTGAAGCTTTAGGTTTGCGTAAAATGCATGCTGTAGTTGAACATGAGGCTACTGAGCAAATTTTGGGTATGATTAGAAAAGTGGATCATTTAGTTACTGTCGAGAAAAAATAATATTTTAAATTATACTATATAATGGATTTAAGTAATTTAAAGCCTGCAGAAGGTTCTGTAAAAAAGCGAAAAAGAATAGGCCGGGGTGAAGGTTCTGGTAAAGGCGGGACTTCTACAAGAGGACATAAGGGACAAAAATCTAGATCTGGTTACTCAAAGAAAATTGGTTTCGAAGGTGGACAAATGCCTCTTCAAAGAAGAGTTCCTAAATTCGGTTTTAAAAACATTAACAGGGTTGAGTTTAAAGCTATTAATGTTGCTGATTTACAAATACTAGCCGAAAAGGGATTGGAAGTAATTGATGTTGATGCATTGGTGAATGCTGGTCTTGCTAAGAGTAAAGATCTTGTGAAAATCCTTGGAAATGGAAAACTAGATAAAAAAATTGAAGTTAAAGCACATGCTTTTTCGAAATCTGCAATTGCTGCTATTGAGGCAGCCAAAGGTACAGCTGTAAAATTATAAGTCAATGAAAGGACTGATTGAAACATTAAAGAATATATATAAGATTGAGGATCTTCGAAACCGAATATTAACAACAATAGGTTTTGTCTTGATATATCGTTTGGGTGCACATGTTGTTTTGCCCGGAATAGATCCTATGCAATTAGAAAATTTAAAATCACAAACTGCAGATGGAATTCTTGGTTTGTTAAATATGTTTTCAGGTGGAGCATTTGCTAATGCATCCATTTTTGCATTGGGAATCATGCCTTATATCTCAGCATCTATTATCATACAGTTGTTAGGAATGGCTATTCCATACTTCCAGAGATTACAACGTGAAGGTGAAAGTGGTCGAAATAAAATAAATCAAATAACAAGGTATTTAACTGTTCTTATTACTTCAGGTCAGGCACCGGGGTATTTAGCGAACTTAAAAGCTCAGCTACCTGGCTCAGCGTTTGTTATGGATGGTTCATATTTTTGGATATCTTCGGTTGTGATTTTAGTTGCCGGTACCATGTTTGTTATGTGGTTAGGAGAGAAAATTACGGATAAAGGAATTGGAAATGGTATTTCATTATTGATTAT
>JAOZNO010000572.1 GCA_029933755.1 Bacteroidales bacterium
CTCCTGTTTTTCGACCTGAAAAGAAAATTTTTTCTGCTCATCTGTTAATTTTTCTGTTTCCTTTATTATTTGCTCAATAGTCATTATTATGAGTTTTAATCATGAAGTTCATTACAAATATACAAATTTTAAGATGATTTATATATTTTGCTTTCAATTCATACAGGATTTACCTACTTTCGCTACCAGAAATATAAACCATAGACCATGTTAAAAAAAGAAACTAAAAACATAAACACAAACGAATTAAGTAATCATACATATAAATTAACCAACCGAATTTTAGGCTGGGTAGTTTTTGCTATAGCTGCAACAACATATCTGTTGACTGTTGAACCCACTGTAAGTTTTTGGGACTGTGGTGAATTTATCACCAGCTCATATAAACTGGAAGTTGGTCACCCACCGGGAGCGCCATTTTTCATGTTAATGGCACGGTTTTTCTCATTATTCGCTACTGATGTTACACAAGTGGCATTAATGATTAATTCCCTTTCATCTATTATGAGTGCGCTAACCATTGCTTTTCTTTTTTGGAGTATTACTCATATTGCTAAAAGAATAATTGGTGATGACAAAGCACTTATTCCAGCCAATGCAATTGCAATTTATAGTAGCGGACTCGTTGGTGCTTTGGCTTATACTTTTTCAGATACTTTTTGGTTTTCAGCTGTTGAAGGTGAAGTCTATGCAACCTCATCATTATTTACTGCACTGGTTTTTTGGGCAATTCTGAAATGGGAAAATGTTGCCAATGAAAAATATTCTAACCGATGGTTGATTTTTATTGCCTACCTTATGGGTTTATCAATTGGTGTTCACCTACTTAACTTATTGGCTATACCGGCAATTTTGTTTGTTTACTATTTCAAAAAATATAAGACTAGCCGTAATGGAATCATTGGAACAGCGATAATATCAATAATTGCCCTGGGTTCAATCATGTATGTGATAATCCCGGGTGGCATTTGGCTTGCTACGCGCTTTGAGCTTTTATTTACCAATGTTTTTGGATTACCCTTTAATACAGGTCTGATATTTTACCTTTTTGCACTGGTTGGGAGTTTGGCTTATGGTATTTACTACAGCATTCAAAAAAATAAGGTGATAATGAATACAATTTTGACCATGTTGACGGTTATTTTAATTGGTTATTCATCATTTGCATTGATTATTATCCGTTCACAGGCAAATCCACCAATGGATCAGAACAAACCAGACAATGTTTTTAGTCTTTTATCGTACTTAAACAGAGATCAATATGGTCAAAACCCACTGATTTATGGTCAATACTTTAATTCAAAAGTTGTTGCTTATGAAGAGGGTGCTCCAATTTACATTAAAAAGGATGGTAGATATGAAGTTGCTGATACAAAAGTCGGATATAAGTTTGAAGAGGGTTCAAAAACTATTTTCCCAAGAATGTATAGCAATGCAACTGCACCAGATCATGTTGGGGGCTACATAAAATGGGCAGACATAAAAAACGATTCAAAAAAACCAAGTTTTGGACAAAATCTGGCATTTTTCTTTAAATATCAACTTAACTTTATGTATTTCAGATATTTTATGTGGAATTTTACCGGTAGGCAAAGTGATGTTCAAAGTAATGGCGAAATTACAAATGGAAATTGGTTAAGTGGTATTAATTTTATTGATGAAATAAGGCTTGGCTCACAGGAAAATATCACAACAGAGATGAAAACAAATAAAGGGAGAAATAAATATTACTTTCTGCCATTCCTGCTCGGGATTTTGGGTTTAATCTATATGTATCGTGCAAATAAAATAGGAAATAATTTCTTTTGGGTAGTACTTTTGTTCTTTTTCTTTACAGGAATTGCCATTGTTCTCTACCTTAATCAACCACCATATCAGCCTCGTGAGCGTGACTATGCCTACGCAGGTTCATTTTATGCTTTCACTATATTTATTGGAATGGGCGTAATGATGCTCTTTGACTTATTAAAAAAGCATTTACCGGCAACTGTTGCTATTGGTTTAGCAGCAACCGTAAGTTTTGTGTCTGTACCCGTACTTTTAGCTTCCGAAAATTGGGATGATCATGATCGCTCAGGTAGGTATATGGCTAGAGATTTTGCTTATAATTACTTAAATTCATGCGAAGCGAATGCCATTCTTTTTACAAATGGTGATAACGACACCTTCCCCTTATGGTATGCCCAGGAAGTTGAAGGAATAAGAACTGATGTGCGGGTTATAAACCAAAGTTATTTGGGTACAGATTGGTATATCTCACAAATGAAACAAATGGCTTATGAAAGTGAGCCAATTCCATTTTCGTTTACAAAAGAACAATATGGCCCGGGGAAACGGGATATTGTTTACGTACAAGATCGGATTACAAAGCCTACTGATTTAAAACAAATTATTGATTTTATTGGTAGTGACAATCCAAAAACAAAAGACCAGCGATATGGTAACGAAGATTTTATGCCTACCCGAAAAATTAGTTTACCGGCAGACTCTGCTACCGTGATGAACAACAATGTAGTTAAACCTTATGAGGCTAAGCAGTTAGTAAGTGCACTTGAGTGGGAAATTCCGAATAACTATGTACGTAAGAATGAATTAATGATTCTTGATTTATTAGCATATAATAACTGGAAACGACCTATTTACTTTGCAATTACTATAGGTTCGCAGGGTTACTATAATTTACAGAGTTATTTTCAGCTTGATGGATTAGCTTATAAGCTTGTTCCCATAAAAACAAACCACGAAAACCGTCAGTTAGGCCGTGTAAATACTGAAGTATTGTATAAAAACTTAATGCATAAGTTTAAGTGGGGAGGAATTGATAAAGAGGGTGTTTATTTGAATGAAAATAACCGCAGAATGTTAATGAACCTAAAGAATAATTTTGCACGTTTGGCAAATGCTTTAATTCAGGAAGGCAAAAAGGATTCTGCTATAGTTGTACTTGATTACGTTATTGAATTAATGCCCAACAGTCGTGTACCATACAATTATTACAATTTGCTAATAGCTGAAGCATACTACCAGGCAGAAGCAGATGAAAAAGCCAATGAAATAATAAATATTGTTGCAAACAAAACCGGTGAGGAAATTAACTATTATTTATCCTTAGGAAGAAGGTTTCAAAATGATGCGAGCAAGGACAGGGAAAGATCACTTGCGATGGCACAAGAAATTTTACGTTTATGCTCAATGTATGAACAAAAGGAGCTTTTTAGTGAAATTAACAGCAAGTTTGAAGGCATTATTATGAAATATCAGTAGAAACAGCTTAAATTACAGGTTTTTGATTACAAATTCAGAAGTTAAACTGGTTACAGAAAGTCATTAGAATAAAGTAAACAAAATCCTTTGCTTATTATAATGAGGAAAATTACTTTTAAGGTATAGATACCAGTTAGAAAGTGTTTTTTAGGGGAAGGAAAGGACATGTGAATAATGCAGAAAAATCCACAATAAGGCTCTGAAAAGCCTGGTATATACAAATGTTACCAGCAAGCAAACTCCATATAATCCTTATTATTGCAAAATGAAAAAAATAC
>JAOZNO010000573.1 GCA_029933755.1 Bacteroidales bacterium
TAACAATATCAATTGGGGACATGAAAATATCTGTAAAAATATCCTGACTTTTAGTTAAACCTTTAGTTGATTCTTTTGCTTTTCCTTTAAGGTAATTAACTTTTTGGGTAGTAACAATATAGTCTGTTTCAGGTTTTAGCTTGAACTTAAACTTACCTTGCGGGCCAGAATTTGTTTCCAATGAGGTTCCGTCGCTACCAACTAGCTTAACTTTTGCTTCAGGGATTGGATTTTCAGTACTCTCATTTTTAACAGTTCCCTGAAGGGTGTATACAAGTGGTGGCAAATAAAAAGAGTAAATATCATCATTGCCCCTTCCACCTGGTCTTGTAGATGAGAAGTAGCCTTTATCCTTTACTCCGTCGAAGATAATAGCAAAATCATCAGAAGGTGAGTTTATTGGTGATTTCATATTTTCAACAATTACATTTCCATCCTCTTCCTCAATCATTTTAAATATATCTAAGCCTCCAATGCCAATGTGACCACTTGATGCAAAATAGAATTCACCATTTTCACGAACATAAGGATACATTTCATCATTTGCTGTATTAACCTTTTTTCCTAAATTTTTTGGCTTACCCCATGTTCCACTTTTTGAATTTCTTTCCACTTTCCATATATCTTTTCCTCCTTGGCCTCCTTCCATTTCTGCAACAAAATAAAGAGTGCGCTCATCGTCAGATATAGCCGGATGGCCAACAGAAATGCTGCTGTCTGGTACTAAAGAGAGCAATTCCGGTGTTGACCAGATACCTCCTGAGTTTTCAGCACGATAAATTTGGCAACCAACAGTTTCATTTTTTATAACTTTACAGGATGTATAATACATTTCAGTAGCCTCAGTGTTAATACTACAGGCACCATCATCAAATTCAGTATTTACAGGACCCTTTATTGGCACAGGGTGGCTCCATTCACCTTTCCTATCCTTCATTGTCATGAATATATCTGAGAAATACTGGCCTGAATTATTATTAAACTCATCTCCTTTTCCTCCTTCACGTGTACTTGTCAGATAAACAATGGTATTTCCATCAAAATATTCTGGTCGGTAATCGCTTTGTTTTGAATTCATTGATTTTACATTCGTTACAACGAACCTTTCAGGTTTATCAAGCCATTCAAGTGCCAAATCACATGATTCTATACCTTTTTTCCCTCTTCGGTCGTCTGGAATTAAGTCTTTATATCTTTCATATTGTTCTTTCGCTTCAGCATATTTTTCATTCATTTTCATTGCCTCTGCAAGGTACAGAACTGACATAGGATCCTGATATTTATAGCGAACCGCTTTTTTATACCATTTTTCTGCCTTTCTGGGGATATTCATATGGCGATAACATTCGCCCAGTTTAAAAGCAAGTTCTGCTTTAAATATTTTAGTACTGGCTTTGCTGTATACTTTTACGTACATTTCGCTTGCTTTGAAGTACTCACCTGCATCAAAAGAAGCGTCTGCTTTCTTTGTTTTTTTATTTTGTGCAAAAACTGAAACACTAACAATTCCTATTAATAAAAAACTTAATACTGATTTTTGGATATTCATGACAAAATCTATTTAAAATATGCTTTATAACTAACAAACAAATATACTATTTATTTTGCTTTTATTTATAAAAACGAAAAACCCGCCAAAAGGTGGGTTTTTCGTTAAAATAAATAAAACTTATTGTATAATTAGTGTGTCCATAAAACCAGTGTTTGAGATAGAAAGTTCGAGTTAGAGGCTTGCGAAGTTTTGAAAACTATGGAGTTTACTATTGTAAATGCGTTGTGCTGAGCATGTCGAAGTAACTGTTTTCATAACGAGCGTAACGAAAAAATCGGACTTTATAGACGAACACTAATTAAATAATAGTTCCCTATATTTTGGCAGTGGCCAAATTTCATCATCCACAATTAATTCAAGCTTATCAATACAATACCTAATATTATCAAGGTATGGTTTTACATTTTGTTCATATAAAGTTGCCATTTCTGTAGCATCTTCAACTTTATTGGCAATCTTTCTTTCCTCAACCATTTCAGTCACTTTGGCTTTAATTGATGAAACATGAGTTGATATTTTTTTAATTAAATCTAATCTTGCTCCAGCAATTTGATTAAACTCCTGCTCATCAAACAGGTCTTTCAAGCCCTTAACATTTTCTACCAAATTGGTTTGATATTTAATGGCTGTAGGGATAATATGGTTTATAGCAAGATCACCCAGAACACGTGATTCTATTTGAATTTTTTTCGTGTAGTTTTCAATACGTACTTCATATCTTGCTTCCAACTCTCTCTTATTTAATACATTATTGTCTTTAAATAATTTAATGTTTTCCTTAGAGATATATGCCTTGAATGCTTCAATGGCACTTTTTATATTTGTTAAACCTCTTTTAGCAGCTTCATCTTCCCATTCCTGACTATAACCATTTCCTTCAAATCGAACCTTTTTTGAGTATGTTATATATTTCCTTAATACCTGAAATATTGCTTCATCTTTTTTAAGTCCTTTTTCAATAATAACATCAACTTCTTTTTTAAATTCTTTAAGTTGATTTGCCATTGCTGTATTTAGAACAATCATTGGTGAAGCACAGTTTTCATCAGATCCAACAGCCCTAAATTCAAAGCGGTTACCTGTAAATGCAAAGGGTGAAGTTCTATTCCTATCCGTATTATCCAATAGGATTTCTGGAATTTTACCAATATTTAGCTTCAATTCTGTTTTTTCATCAGGTGTCATCTTACCTTCTGGTACTGATGCCTCGAGTTCATCAAGCATTTTTGTTAATTTTTTCCCAATAAATACAGACATTATTGAGGGTGGTGCTTCGTTAGCACCTAGCCTGTGCTGATTACCAGCTGACATAATACTTGCACGTAAGGCATCCTGATTGTCATATACAGCTTTAACCGTATTTACAAGAAAAGTAAGGAATTGAAGATTTCTTTTTGGAGTTGTTCCCGGACTTAATAGGTTAATGCCTGTATTTGTTGACATTGACCAATTGTTATGTTTACCCGAGCCATTTATACCTGCGAATGGTTTTTCGTGTAATAGAACCCTGAAATTATGCCTGATAGCTATTTTTTTCATCAAATCCATCAGTAACTGATTGTGGTCAACAGCAAGACTGGTTTCTTCAAAAATTGGTGCACATTCAAATTGATTTGGTGCGACTTCATTATGTCTTGTCTTTAATGGGATTCCTAGTTTATGTGATTCAATTTCAAGATCTTTCATGTAAGAAGCAACCCTTTCTCTTATCGACCCAAAATAATGATCGTCTAATTGCTGATCTTTTGCAGAAGTATGTCCCATTAAAGTTCTGTTTGTTAGACTCAAGTCAGGGCGAGCCTGATATAAAGCGCTATCAACCAAAAAATATTCTTGTTCCAATCCTAATGTGGAAATTACTTTTGTTACATTTTTATCAAAATATTGACAAACATCAACGGCTGCTTTATCAAGCTCGTTTAATGCTCTTAATAAAGGTGCTTTATAATCAAGAGCTTCGCCTGTGTAGGAAACAAAAATCGTAGT
>JAOZNO010000574.1 GCA_029933755.1 Bacteroidales bacterium
ATTTTAAGGTTTTCTCATTAAAAACAGAATAGTTTTCATTTATTTTTTTTGCAAAAACTTCAATATCCTTAAATGTTGTCATTGTATAAATTCTTAAAATATTAGGCAAAGAAAATAAAAATGAAATAAATAATGGAATCCTTGATTGATTGTTTTTATATAATTTTGTCTTTAAAGTGAAAAATCAGACATGATAAGGATAACAAAAAAACATTTAATCGTAGTTGCTGCCCTTGTATGGTATTTGGGTAGTATTTCACTTGGTTTGAAAACAGTAAGTTTACTAAAAAAGGCTTATCATATTCATTCTAATATACTTTTCGTACTTGTTTCAGTCATAATAGGTATAAATATTGTCAATGCCAGAGAATTGTGTACTCTTTAACAAATTAACAAGAAGCCTTTTTTTTTTAAAATATACTCAGCTTTATGGACGGATACTAATTACTTAATGTAACAATTCTTTCTAAAATATAATTATGTGTAATACTGTCGATATCCTCTTTGACACGTAAATATTCATTAAAATAGTCAACTGCCTTTGTTGAATTTCCAAACTCGTCATAAGATATTGCCAAATTATAAATAAGTGTGGTGTTATTTGCCGAATATTGCAATCCAATTTTGAAATCTGCAATTGCCTCTTCGTATTTTTCCTGATTATAATAAATTAGCCCCCTGTATAAATAATTAAAATAATAGTCACTTTTATATTCGTTCGATTTTGTAAGATCTTTTTCAGCTGCTTCATATTTTTCCAACTTGTAATACTCATACCCCCGATTACTATAGGATAAATAGTAATCATCCTTATACTTAATACTTAAAGTATAATCTTCAATTGATTCTTCAATACGACCAAGATTATCTAACTGAAAAGCTCTGTTAAAATAGTAATAATAGTTTTCAGGATCCAATTTTACAAGTGTATCAAAATCAAAATAGGCTGAATCAAAATACTGAAGTTCATTATAGATCCAGGCTTTACTATTTATATGTTCTTTATTGTCAGGATCAAATTCAAGAGCAAGCTTATAGTATTCAATAGCTTGCCGGGCATCCCCATTACTTTTTGCATCTAGCGCTTTTTCAGCATAATCTGGAAAAAAATAAGAGTCAATTTCCAATATTCGATCATAATCCAATTTTGCCAAATCAGTTTTATTTAATTTCAAATAAATCTGACGTCTGACATTCAAGTACTCTGGATATTCAGATTCTAATGAGCTTATTGCTTTTGAAATATGCTCCAATGCCTTTTCATAATCTTCTTTCCCGTAATACACCTTACTCAAATTAAGTAATATGTGCGCAGTATAATCATACATTTCTGCTGCTTTAATCAGGTACTTTTCGGCCTGATCAAAATCGCCTTTAGCCAGGTAAATTTCACCAAGCGCAGTAAAAGCGGCCTCATTGTCCGGATCAAATTTAGCATAATCATTCAAGGTGGCTATTGCTTTATTCGTGTCATTCACAGCCATATAACAATCAGAAATCATCAAGTACGCATAAGCCCGACTAGAATCCAGCTTTAGTGCTCTATTTAAACTTTCTATTGCTAAATCATAAGCTTGATATTCATAAAAATACTCACCCTCCTCTAGCAAAGCATTAGCATCTGTGGTATCTGTTTCGTCATTTATTAAACACATAATTTTATAAAAAACCAGATCACTATTAAAATCAAAAGGTTCTTGATGTGCACTCGCATCAGTAGTATAGTAACTCGTAATGTAGGCAAGAAATATTGTAAATAGTATAGCAAATAGTTTTTTCATCTGTTTATTTTTTTATTATTTTTAATTTATCAGATGGAACCGTCCCGAAAAAATCGGGACTTGTTTCATAATACTGGAATTTAATAATCAGGTAATAAATTTAGTGAAAATTATGATTTAATACTATTAAGTTTATCAAAAACTTGAAAATTTCGTGAAAATTTCGTAAATTGTAGAATGAAACTAATTGGTGTTTGTCTAAAAGTCAACATTTTATGCTTTTTTATGTTTTTTACGATTTTGGAACAAAAGCAGTCTACAGTTCTCAGTAGGCAGACTTTGCAGAACTACAGCATACTGCGGACTGCTTACTGCCAACTTCCACTAATTTTTAAATTAGTTCCACATACAAAAAAAACTAAAATATTAGACTTTAAAGACCGACTAATTATTTCATCTATAATGTTACTGATGTTTATTTTAATAAGTTTTTATGTTAATCTATCAAACAGCACACAGTTTTCAGTACGTAGCAAAAAAACTGAATTGCAACAAGTTACCATCTGCATACTGAGAACTGCATACTTTTAATAAAAGGGAAAAAGCTGACTTTATGGACACGCACTAATTAGATACTAATTAATTTTCTAAAATTTGCATTATAAAAACATCTGCCATGGAAAATAGATATATAACTATTGCTACACTAAAAAATACAGATGCTGAACTATTAAAAAAGCAGTTAAGCACGGAACAATTAGATTGTGAGCTATCTAAAGCAAAAGCAGTAAAAGCAAACGAGTTGGATGGCTTTAGGGTAAAAGTACGACGAAAAGACAGAAAAAGAGCAATTCAGGTTCTTGAAACCTTTTCTGAAGCTTATGGTATAGAAACGCTCGAAGGTGATACATTCTCAAAAGAAATTGAACGGATTTTAGTTCCTGTTGATTTTTCAGAGAATTCAAAAAATGCCTGTCAGTATGCTCTTGGTCTAGCTGAAGAGCTACATTCAGAAATCATGCTAATGCATTCATATTTTTTTCCGGTTATTAATTCAATTGATTATGGTGAAGGTTTAAGCTATGTAGTAAATATTAATGATACAATTACAGAAATAACGCAAAAAGCAAAGGAAAACCTATTATTACTATATAATGATTTAACTAAGAAAATTGAAAACGAAAACTACAAAAATGTAAAATTGAACTTTTCACTTACAAATGGCAATCCTTCTAACGAAATTATCAATATATATAGAAAGTACCAACCTGATTTAATAATTATGGGAACCAGAGGGAATACCGTTGATAAAAAAGAACATTTTGGCAGTGTTTCTGCAACCACAATTAACGAAACGGAAGTTCCGGTACTTGCAATTCCAGAGGTATCTAAATACATGGGGATTGGGAAAATTAATATTCTTTATGCTACCAATTTTGATGAATCAGACTACAAAGCACTAAAAAAACTAATGACATTAGTTTACTCACTTGATGTTAAAATTCATTTGGTTCATATTGGTGAACGTAATACTGAAAAAATTGAAAAAATTGAACACTTAAATACCGTTTTCAACAACCTCTACCCGGGATATGAACTAGAATGTAATATTATTGAAAATAGCAATGTTATAAAACCTTTAGAAGCATATATTAAAAGTAAAAGTATTGATATTATAGCTATGACAACCCATAAGCGCAATTTTATAACCAGACTTATTTATCCCAGCAAAACCAAAAAGCTATTGTTTCAAACGGATACGCCTTTGTTAGTTTTTCATGCATAATTGTTATAGGCTGCTATCAATTTCACACTTA
>JAOZNO010000575.1 GCA_029933755.1 Bacteroidales bacterium
ATATTTTCAAAAACTTCTTTTGCTTCATTTTCAATAAAGCTCTCATCTTTATAGCGTGAAGAGAAATGACCAATTAGCAATTTCCCCACATTGGCTTTTTTAGCAATTTTAGCAGCTTGTTTTGCAGTTGAATGCTTCGTTTTTTTTGCGAACTCTTTCATATTATCAGCAAAAGTAGCTTCGTGATATAAAAGGTCTATATCTTTGATATATTCAACCAATTTTGGATAATAAGCCGTATCAGAACAAAAGGCATATGCTCTTGGCTTATGAGGAAGATGTGTTAAACGGCTATTTTTCACAATTGTTTTATCTTCCTTGATGTAATCTTTTCCTTTTTTTATTTCAAGAATTTCTTTAATGGACAGATTGTAATATGAAACAACATCTTTACGCAAATTTAGTTCACGTTCCTTTTCTCTAAATAAAAAGCCACTGGCAGGAATTCTATGTTTTAAGGGGATTGTATGAACTGTCAAATGTTTATCCTCATACAACAAAACATCTTTATTTATCGGTATGGTATGAAAAACAAGTTCATAACTTAGTTGCCCATCAGGGAACAGACATTTAATCATTTCCTCAAGACCTGCATGTGAGTATATGTGCAAGTCGGTTTTTCGTCCTAATAAAGAAAAACTTGAAATCAATCCAAATAAACCGAAATAATGATCGCCATGTAAATGACTGATAAATATATGGTTAATTTTAGAAAATCTAAGATGGAATCGTCTTAATTGAATTTGGCTTCCCTCGCCACAATCAATTAAAAAAAACCGCTCATTTGAATTAAATAAATGAGCGGTTGGAAATCTTTTGGAAGTAGGTAAAGCAGAGCTACTTCCAAGTATTGTAACTGAAAATGTCATAAATTACTTTCACTTATAAAACCCTTATTCAGGGATTTTTCAAAGGAAACTTAATCTCTCTTCAAAGTATCTGACTAAAATTACATATTTAATAATCTAATGCCTAAGCACCTTTTGCCATCTCTTGTATGACAAATCTTTCTGAATCTTCAATATTGTCCTTAATATTCAAAACAGTATCAAGCTGAGAAATAGTAATCAATCGTTCAACGGCTGTTTGCAAACCTGTTAAAACAAATGTACCCTTTGAGTTTTTACAAAGGCGATTTGCAACTAATATTGCACTTAAGCCTGAGGAATCACAATATCTACACTCACTTAAATCGATTATCATATTCTTTTCACCATTTCCGGCAATTAAAACTAACTCGGATTTTAAAGCAGGTGCAATATTCGTATCAAGCTTTTCTACTAAAACTTTAATAACAGTATGTGCATCCTTTTTTTGAATATCGTATTTTCTATTCTCAGTATCCATGTTTTTTATAAAATTAAGTAATAAGATTCAATTGAAGAGTTAAAAATACAAATAGTAATCTAATTCTCCTAATTACTTGTCAGATTTTTTACTTGCACCTTCAAGTTTTTCTTTTAAAGCAGCTAAATCAGTAACATCACCAAGTGTAGTTTTTTCTATATTCAGATTAATTTTCTTCGACTTAGGAGTACCTTTTTTAGTTTCAACTTTGCTATCTTCCTCAAAAGTTTTAGTATGCGAAAGAATAATACGCTTGGCAGTTTTTGAGAATTCCATTACTTTAAAGTCAAGTTTTTCATCAACCTTAGCTTTTGAACCATCTTGCTTAACAATATGTTTTACTCCGGCAAAACCTTCAACTCCATAAGGAAGAGCTACTAAAAGACCTTTTTCAATTTTATTTGTAACAGTTCCCTCGTGTATTGAACCAATTGTAAATATTGTTTCAAATACATCCCATGGGTTTTCTTCAAGTTGCTTATGACCAAGACTTAACCTTCGGTTTTCTTTATCAATTTCTAATACAACAACTTCAATTTTTTCACCAATTGTAGTAAATTCAGCAGGATGTTTCACTTTCTTAGTCCATGAAAGGTCAGAAATGTGAATTAAACCATCAACTCCTTCTTCAATTTCAACAAATACACCAAAATTAGTAAAGTTTCTTACTAAAGCTTGATGCTTAGTGTTAACTGCATATTTTTCATCAACATCTGACCAAGGATCAGTTTTTAATTGCTTCATTCCAAGTGACATTTTTCTTTCTTCACGATCTAAAGTTAAAATTTCAGCTTCAACTTCGTCACCAACTTTCAAAAATTCCTGTGCACTGCGCAAATGCTGTGACCACGACATTTCTGAAACATGTATTAATCCTTCAACACCTGATGCGATCTCAACAAATGCACCATAATCAGCTAATACAACAACTTTACCTTTAACTCTATCACCAACTTTCAACTTCTCGTCCAAAGAATCCCAAGGATGTGGAGTTAATTGTTTTAAGCCAAGTGCAATTCGTTTTTTAGCATCGTCAAAATCAAGAATAGCAACGTTTAATTTCTGGTCAAGTTCAACAATCTCTTCCGGATGTGAAACTCTTCCCCATGATAGGTCTGTAATATGAATAAGACCATCCACACCACCAAGGTCAATAAATACACCATATGATGTAATATTTTTAACAGTACCTTCAAGTATCTGACCTTTTTCAAGTTTTGCAATAATTTCTTTCTTTTGTTGTTCAAGCTCTGCTTCAATAAGCGCTTTATGCGAAACAACAACATTTTTAAATTCGTGGTTAATTTTCACCACTTTAAACTCCATAGTTTTACCAACGTAGATATCGTAGTCACGGATTGGCTTAACATCAATTTGTGAACCAGGTAAGAAGGCTTCAATTCCGAATACATCGACAATCATACCACCTTTAGTTCTACACTTAATGAAACCTTTAATAACTTCTTCTTTTTCAAGAGATTCATTAACTCTATCCCATGATTTAAGCGCACGTGCTTTTTTATGTGAAAGTACTAATTGTCCGTTTCTGTCTTCCTGACTTTCAACATATACTTCAACGGTATCACCAACTTTAAGTTCAGTATTATATCTAAATTCGTTTAAACTAACGATTCCTTCAGATTTATAACCAATATTGATAACAACCTCACGAGGAGTCATGGCAATTACAATTCCGTCAATTACCTCATTTTCGTTAATCGTTGATAAAGTCCCTTCATACATTTGTGCGTATTTAGATCTTTCGTCTTCCGAATAACCATCTTGTTCTTTTTCGTAGTTGTCCCAGTCAAACTCTTCCTCTTCAACTACAAGCTTAGGTTCTTCTTTTGTTTCAGCAACCACTTTCTCCGCAGTTTCTTCCTCTTTTACAGCTACTTTTTCCTCAACAAGTTCTTCTTTCTTTACTTCTGTTTCTTTAACAGTTTCTGTTTCGTTTTTTACAACTTCCTGATTTTCAACAGAATTTGTTTCTTCTGTGTTTTTTTCTTTTTCGTCCATATTCTTTTAATTCCTTTAATTTTAATAAGTTAGACAATATATATAGATAATTTTGAATGTGCAAAGGTAGCTTATTTATTTGCAAACACGCAATAAGTTTCAGATAAAATTAATCGTCTGAAATTAGCATACTAATTACTGTTGTTTTGCATGTATGTTTATGTCTTTAT
>JAOZNO010000576.1 GCA_029933755.1 Bacteroidales bacterium
GAACTTGCGAAGTTTTTCTAAAGTGCCGACTTTATGGACATGCTCTAATTAGATACTGGTAACTAGCAATTGATAGTAATTAATATCTATTTTTAATGACCAATGACTTAATCTAATTACCTGTAAATTAAAACATAGAAGATAATTATCGGCATCTCAGAATATTTAAACCAGAGCCGCCTTTTGATGTGATAGCCGTTAATAATACAGAATAATTAAAAGTTACCTCCAGGATAAAAAGCTCATATCTTTATTTCTATAGTGTAAAATATTTTGTGTAAGTGGTTTAAGGTCTTTAGTTAGAGAATAAAATCATTTTTTTTTAGGGTATTTTCTTGTTTGATTGTATTTATCATAAACAGGCAAATAAAAATGTTTACATCAGAATAATTTGAAACGAAACAGACAATATATTGAGAAAAAGATTTTGGAACGGAGTTCAAACTACATTGTTCCTACAGGAAAGGGGAAAGACTCTGTGTGGGAAGATTTGTCTGGTAAGTTAGTCGCCAAAAGTGAAATCTCATTAAAAAAACAAAATACATCATATGTGATGTGTCGGGTGGCTGCCACTGTAATAATTCTTATTTTAAGTAGTGTCGTTTATCTATATTCAGATTCAAATATTTCAACTGAAAGTGCCGAAACTTGCGAGGTTTATTTGCCCGATGGTTCTTATGTTTTTTTGCAAAGCAATTCAAAAATCTCATTTAATAAAAAACAATGGAGCAGCAATCGTAAAATTGAATTAAAGGGCGAGGCATTTTTTTCAGTAAAAAAAGGTAGTGCTTTTACGGTACAAACTGAGGCTGGAAATGTTCAGGTTTTAGGCACAAAGTTTAATGTAATCAATAGGAACAAAATGTTTGAAGTGGCTTGTATTTCTGGTAAAGTTAGTGTAAGTTCTATAAATGAAACAGAATTAAAAATACTTACAAAAGGGATGAGTACCTGTCGGTTAGAATCAGGTGAGCTTTCTGAGCCGTCTTTCACAAATATTGAAAGAATTCTGAGTAGACAAAAAGGTGTATTCTATTTTGAGCAATCTGATTTAACTCTTGTTTTTAAAGAGTTTGAACGACAGTTTAATGTTAAGATAAAATATATAGAAAAGGAAAAACGAGAATTTACAGGCTATTTTTCAAACAAAAAATTAGAAACAGCTTTGAAAATGGTCTGTAAACCAATGGAGCTTAATTATGATATGAATGACGAGCTTGTGGTTGTTAGTGGTTTAGCTAGACCAAATTAATGAATTAAATGTTAAATTAAAAAAAGAGGACGTATGAAAACAAAGATTTTTTATTCATTTATTATTTTATTTTTTGCCTTTGCGGCATGTGATAAGCAAGATGTTGCCAATAAACTAGACGACAATGATGCTTTAGAGAATTTTTTAACACTTAATCAAAAGTATCAAAAGTTAAAAGCCCAAACAAAGGATTTTCGCTCAGTAAGCTCTTTCAAAAAGATGAAAGCGAAATCTTTAAAAGGATTTAAGTCTGATAGTCTTAGTGATGATGGATGGGATGATACAACTGATGTTTGGGATGACTGGGAGTCTTGTGCTGAAATTACAGAAACTGAGAATGAGGATGGCTCATTTACCCTGGTAATGGATTATGGTGATGGTGGTTGTGAAGAATATGGCTTATTAATGAAAGGTAAAATTACCATGACCTGGAAAATGGATGAGAATGGATATTATTTTGAAGAGATATATGAAAATTATTTTATGTATGATGTTACCATTGATGGGAAAGTTGTTTTTGAGGGCAGTTGGAATGAAATCTCATGGGAAAACTTTACCTGGGAAGGTGAAGAAGATCTGAAATTCACTTTTGAAGATGGTGAACTTATAGAAATGAAGGGGAAGTTTAAAGAGAAAGGTGATGCTAATTCATATACTGTGCTGGAAGGAAGCTATTCTTATAGCTCATCACTTGCTTATTCATTTTCTTATGAAGTAACAAAACCTCTCGTTTATCTATATACTTGCGAAAATACTTATATCCCTGTTGAAGGAACAGAAAAAGTAAATTATACAGAGGATGGTGAAAGTGAGGAGTTTGTAATGGACTATGGCGATGGTGCTTGCGATAATAAGTATACAATTACCAGCAATGGTGTAACCGAAGAATATGATTATGATGAGGATGATTGGTATGACGACGATGATGACTGGGGCGATTCTGACTCAACTAATGTCTCATATTAATTAGTTCTGTCCATAAAGTTAGTGTTTTAGATGATGAGGGGTTGATTAGTTTTTTGTGACTTGTTTAGCTGGCCTGCTTTTTTGTAGGCCAGTTTTTTTGAAACAAGTTGAGATGTTAATTATTGTCAATACTACAATATAGACCCTTAAGGAGTCGGTAAACAGCTTTCGGACTTCACTCAATTGTTTAGATATTCACTTTTAGTTACATCATCTAAATAAAAAACATCATAAAGTATTTCTTCCTTATCGTGATTCCCAATTTTAAGCATTTTTCCAACTTTTCTTCCAAATTTGGCAGATTTTTTTGAAATTGTTGCTTTTTTCTTTATCTCAAATTCTTTTTGCTCATCTTCAAGTAAAAATATTTCTGCTACAATGTCTGCAATTGTATCTTTTGTAAAAGAAATCACAACTTTATATTTTTCTGTATGGCTTAAGCTATCAAAAGAAATTTCTTTTATCGGAAGATTATTTTGAATTTCACCCTGGTAATAAATTCTGAACTTTGCTTCATCAGTTTTCGTAAATATTTTAATACTGGCAGTTTGCCCAATTGTATTTATTTGAGCGATGAACATAATTAGGATTATAAGAATTGAATTTTTCATAATGAAGTTATTTTGTTTTTGCAAAGTTGTTAAAAATGTTTTAATACAAACTAAATATTTTATTATTTAACCATTTTTAACATGGAATTACAGTTTTGCTAATTATTGTTTTTTACTAAAAGTCTTTCTTTAGATTACATTTTAACCAATATCGAATATCTTAAGAAAATCATTATTTAATTGCTGGTTTTGATAGGCTTTTTGTTTGTATTACTTTTTTCGTTTCTCAAATCAAGATTTGCTTGCAAAATCCAAAAGCCTTCAATAAATTCAAGTCCATCTTGCGATAAATCAGGGCCATAATATAAATATTGTCCCTTGAATTTTTTTAATGAAGGTGCCAAATGATCAAATACAATCATTTTTTGTTTCTCATCATAGCGAAGCATCATCTTTGCTTGTTTTGCATATTCAAAAATGCTTCGGGTATAAGTAATATCTCCTTCTTTAATGATGGGAGCACCAAATTGTATTTTTTTTCTTTTAATTATAAGTATATCTATAATTTTCTTATTTGTAAAATTGTCATTCCCATCCCATCCTAATAAAGTGTAATATGTTTTGTTTTTATATGTATTGCTTAAGATTTTATAATACAATGCACCATACCAATTAGTATAATCTAATATTTTAGTTTGAGCTTCTGTAATTTTGGCAGAATGATCATTCAATTTAAATACTTTGCTACTATTGTTCTTTGATTTG
>JAOZNO010000577.1 GCA_029933755.1 Bacteroidales bacterium
CCAACATCCTAAACGAAGTTTTATGTATTCTTTCCGTAAAGGGAAACTTAACTAATATTCCACTAACTTCATAAAAAGAAACTCTGGTGACCAAATACTCTTTAATCGCATACACATATCCCAATTTCCATTGCTCCCAATCAAGTTCTGCGTTTTCATGTAAGCTAAAATGATATTTTAGGTATTCATACAATTCTTCATTGGAAAAGTCTTCTTTTAAGACAAAGCTAAGTAGTTCAACAATATCCCGATGGGGAATATTTATAACAGCCAATTCCCAGTCGTATATACAAACCTTTCCATTTTTTCGTATCGCTATATTTCGCGAGTTATAATCGTTATGAATAACCGTAGGCTGTATTTTTAATTTTTTACGATTATTCTCCAATTCATCAATAAATGATAACATCATGCTAAATTCTTCACGTGACTTATCATTATCAGCCTCTTTATACATTATGGAAACAAACTTTTTATATAAAGCTGCAGATTCCCATGGTTTAAACTCTTTTACATCACCCAAATTCTTCTGTTTTTCAGTTTGACTATACCTTTTGTGTATATCACTTATGGATTTTATTGTGCTTTTTATGTGTTTGGCATTCCACTTTTCCGGCGAATTTTCTGTATTGTAAAGTTCCATATCATCATAATACAGAAACTCTTGCATAAACAACCACGTTTCGTTTTTTTCATGGATGTGCTTTCCCAAATAGGCAGGTATGCAATCAAAACCATCTTCACTCAGGCTTTCAAATAAGGCAATTTCCTTTTTGTGAGATGCTGAATATTCAAGATTATCTCTATATTTATAAATTAAATCGGCCAAATCAGTATCAATTGAAGCTGCCATAATATGCAGCCCTTTAATAACTTCAATATCCAATGCTTTGGATTTGATTAATATCTGTTTTTTTTCCTCATTATCATATTGAACACATATCGGAACAAAGCCAATGAGTTTTTTATTTACACGCTTGGTAATATCAGTCAAAATCCCATTTTCAATCATAGTGTCAGTACTGATTTCAGCAGAAATTACTTCATTTGATTTATCAATTAATGATTTCCTGATGAATTCGGTATTTATATCCGATCGGTTAAGCCAGTTAACAGGTTTGTTTCTTCCAAGTTTCTCATGTGCTTTGGCAAACTGTCCACTTACTATGGCCGAATAGGTTGATATTTCCAGGGACATGGCGAAGCCGGCAATCATTTCAGCAAATCGTTTTACTTTGCCATCTCCCTCACAGCCCATTATTTTTAGTGCTTCTTGTTGTTTAGGTAAATGTGTTCCTCCCCCTACCGTGCCTATCACTAAAGAAGGTAAATTTAGCGACATATATAAACCTTCCTCCGTTTTCTCAAGACTCAAAATCCCCAATGAGGATTCATGCAAAGAACCTAAATCTTGTCCCGTAGCTACAAATATTGCTGCTATGGCATTGGCTACATTCACGTTATAACCAATCATACCATTTATTTGACTTATTGCTACAGAAGGTGCGTAAAAGCGTAATATTTCATCAGATGTAGTACGCAATACTTTATTTATCTGTTCTTCTGCAAGAAAACATTCAGCTGCAACATGTATTCCTCGTCCATCATTTAGCAATGAGTTTGATACCTTTTTATCTGATGCACCATTACCTTCAATAATAAAATGGATAATAGCTATATCTTTTTCTTTTTGAAATTGTTCAGCAATCCATAACATGGCGTGCCAGGTACAAGTAGTCGTCATGTTTTGTCCGGAAGCATCACCCGTAGAGTATACGAATTTTGCATGCACACTTTTTCCAATAATAATTGGATTTACAGAATCCAGAACCGCATGGTTTGAGTACTTTTCTGCAATATTGCTTATATTTTTTATATTTGATATAAGCCAATTTTTAAAAACAACTGCGTCACTCAGTTTCTCAAACAGGAATAATGGAGTCCGTGTCATTTTTTGATGAATAAATTCAGCGCTAAAACCACCACTATTACTAATAGCCCTTGCACCACGATTCATACTTGCCACCATAGCACCTTCAAGTGTTCCGGCAGCGCAGTATAGCAATTCTCCGCTTTCTTTATCTAATAAAGGGCCTACTATGCCCAAAGGTATTTCGGTAGAACCAATAAATGATTCAATATTATTTAATAATTGGTTTTGTGTGAAATTATGATCAGCAATATGCTCAAGTGAATAGCCTTGTTTTTGCAGATATTCATGTCGTAACTGTATTGCTGTTTCCGAAATTAGTCCCCTTCCGGGAACAATCGGGATTTTTTTACGATTAGGCATATGCTTCCTTCTTAGTTCATAACAATATTACTACTAAAATAGTAATTTACAAATTTGAAAGCTGATATTGTTTTTAGCATTAGTGGTCACCCTAAATTAGATGTGTAGGAATTGAATCATGATAAAAAAAATCAACAACTTATACACAACAAGTTATTACTAAAATTGCTATATTTACACATGAATTTTTCTATCTTCATTATAGTTGTAGTCATAGTCACTGGTTTTATAATTTATAAAATCTTTAACAGGAATACCGCCTGGAAATCGCACACGAATAACTTTTTGCCCAAATGGCGGGTGATTTTAATTGAAAAAGTTAGCTTTTACAACAATTTAACAGAAAAGGAAAAAGAATGGTTTGAATATAAGATTCTTGAGTTTCTGGCAAATGTTAAAATAACAGGTATTGAAACGGATGTTGAAATTCAGGACAGATTACTGATTGCTTCAAGTGCTGTAATTCCTATTTTTGAATTCCCGGAGTGGCAATACTTAAACCTGGACGAAGTGCTGCTTTACCCAAGATCTTTCAATAGTAAATTTGAAACTTCGGGTGAGAATGGCAATATCTTAGGCATGGTTGGTGAAGGATATATGAGCGGTAAAATGATTCTTTCAAAACAGTCTTTACATAAAGGATTTAGAAACGAAAGGGATAAAAAAAATACGGCTATTCATGAATTTGTACATTTAATTGATAAAGCAGATGGTCAGGTAGATGGAATTCCGGAATTATTGCTGCAAAAACAATACACCCTGCCATGGTTTAATCTTATGTATCAAAAAATACATGAAATATTATCAAATGAATCTGATATTAACCCCTATGGTGCTACAAATGAGGCAGAATTTTTTGCTGTTATTAGCGAGTATTTTTTCGAACGGCCTGCTTTGTTACAAAAAAAACACCCTAGATTATATGAACTTTTGGAAGAAATTTTTAATAAAAAAAAGGATTTTGTTCAAAAAAAGAATGTTACACAAAAAATACGAAGAAATGCACCCTGCCCTTGCGGAAGTGGGAAAAAATTCAAAAGCTGTTGTGGATTTTGACAAATGAACCAGCTTTTAATATGAATTTTTATAAAACCCTTGTTGTAATCTATTTAGTCTCTGCAAGAAAACGGCAAATACTGCGTTATTCTTGTCTTAATTTCCAGTCATTTACAAAAGTAAACGGCTTTAGTTTAGATCTTCTGGGATATTTTTAATATCCGTATTGCTTATGTCTGG
>JAOZNO010000578.1 GCA_029933755.1 Bacteroidales bacterium
CAATAAGCTCGGAGCAAGCTCACGAGGTATGAATTGGAAAGAATTTATTTTGTACAAGCATCAGGAAACCGACTAAAAAGAGCTCAACGAAGTAATTAAACCCACTGGTGGGATTAAAACCATTAAATTTATACCAAATATTATAAATGAAAGACAAATCTTATAAGGCTTTTACAAAATATTATAATAGCCCGCTTTGTAAACTGCCTTACCTTTGTATCATGATTCAAACAAATTCCATAAATCAAACAAAAATTAATATTTATAAACGAAATTTAAAATCATGAAAACAATCAAATTTTTAGTAGTAGCTTTAATTACCAGTGGTTTATTTTTATCGTCTTGCGAACAAGCAGAAGATAATCTTACCAAAACAAGTGATGATGCAATTCAGTCTATATTAAGTATTACAGACTTATACAACACTGAAGATGCAGAAGAAGCAACAAGTAATGATGGAACAAAATCGGATGTAGAAAATCCTGATGCCTGTTTTGAGCTAACGATTCATGAAAATGAAGATGGCGAATTTTGGCCAAGAAGCTGGACACTGGACTTTGGAACAGAAGCTTGTGAAAGTTTTAACGGCATTGTGCGCAAAGGTATGATTCATGTTAATTTAAGTGACCATTGGAGAAACGAAGCTTCGCTACGTACCATTAGCTATGATAATTTTTATGTAGATAATGTAAATTTAGAGGGTGAGAAGTCTATTGAAAACACGGGTTTAAATGAATCAGAAAATATGACATGGCTTAGAAAGATGACCGATGGTAAACTTACTTATGAAGATGGAACAATTACCACCTGGAATTGTGAACGTTATAGCGAATTAGTTGAAGGTGGCGATACCTGGTTATTTAGAGATGATATTTATATGGTTACCGGTGGTGGAAACGGCGTAAAAGATGGTTTAGCTTTTACAACAGAGATAACGATTCCTTTAGAATACGTTTTTGGATGTAGATTCCCAGTTACTGGTGAACTAACAATTAATGTAGAAGGTTCAGAGACTGTTATTATTAATTACGGTGAAGGAGAATGTGATAATATTGCGACTCAAACTATTGGTGAAGAAGTTACTGAGATTGAGTTAGGAAGATCATAAATTTAGTTAGTGTAAGTAGATTGGTTTATTAAGGTAGGGCTGTTCAATTCATTTTGAATAGCCCGTTTTAATTTAAGGTAATTTAGTCACTGGTAAATTGGTCATTTGTCACACATATGTGTTTGAATTTGTTTTTATAATTACCAACTACTAGTATCTAATTACCAGTTGCTTAAAGCTGCAAATCTGACATGACACGCACAGTTATTTTAAACCAGAGTCATTTCATTCAACTAAATAATCTTTTGCCTCTTCAAGAGTATCAAATATTTTTGTAGGTGCACCACTGGCAAAAAGGTTAACCATTTTATATAATATTGCTTTAACGCCTGTAATACCTACAACTGCTCTTTTATCAAGATAAGGTCTTACTTCTTTAGCTACTCTTTTTATTTCTTCCAGTCCATCACCAAATGTCCGTGCATTAGTAAAATTTGTTAACGAAACCAGATTATTATTATTCTTATTTTCCAAGACTAATTGTTCAAATTTTCGAACAGTCTGAACAATTTCATCTCCCTGCATATCAGAGAAATCCAAATAAACTATTTGTTTCCCTTTGTGATCAATAAATCTTACTCTTTCAGCCATAATAATATTTCTTTTTATAAATATATTTTTGAACCTTGACGGCACTCCGAAAAGCCGCTTAGCGGGTAATCCTATTAGAATCAAAAACGTATAAGTCTGTATATCTGCCTGTTAAAAACCCGCTTAGCGGCTAAATACAGAAAATCATACTTTTCGGAGCAGACTCAACCTTTAAATCTGCAAATAAGTAATTAGCTTTCTATTTATTCAACCAAATAATCTTTCGCTTCTTCAAACGTATCAAAAATTTTTGTAGGTGTACCTTTGGCAAACATGTTTACCGATTTGTATAATATTGCTTTCACGCCAGTAATACCAATTACAGCCCTTTTTTTCAAGAATGGTCGCACTACTTTTGTAACCCTTTTTATTTCATCAAACGATTCTCCAAAAAAATGTGCATCAGTCATATTTGAAAGAGTCATTAAATTATCATTGTCTTTATTTTCCATTACCAATTGCTCAAATTTACGAGCTACCTTAATAACTTCATCAGTGTGCAACGTAGAAAAATCATTATAAATAATTTTTTTTCCTTTATGCTCAATCCATCTTACCCGTTCAGTCATAATTCCCTTTTAAACTCTAATTTAGAGTAATCTTATACACAAACATAGTGAAAAATATTTAAAGAGATTGATATCTTATATTTTTTTTAAATATGGCAATCAAGCTTGATTAAGAAAAAAATTGATAATTAATTTTGTTATCAGGAAATTAATACATTCCTTTGTACTTAAGAACAAAATTAGTCAAATAGATCAAAACTGTTCATTATGGCAATAGAAGATACTAAAGATAAAATATTAAGTGTTGCAAACAAATTATTTAGCCGCTTTGGGTTCCATAAAACCTCAATGGATGAAATTGCAAAAATTGCAAGGAAAGCTAAAGGCTCGTTATACTACCACTTTGCTAGTAAGGAAGAATTATTTACAGAAGTAGTGTCTAATGAATTAATAAACCTAAAAAAACAACTATCATTTATTATTGATAATACAGATTATAGTGCCTCTGGTAAAATAAGAACTTATCTTATAAAAAGAATGGAAGTTTTAAATGATGCTTCTAATTATCATGAAACTATTAAAGCTGATTTTTTTGAACATTTTGACTTTATTGATGATTTAAGAAATGAATTGGATGAATGGGAAAAAGAACAGCTAAAAAATATAATACAACAAGGTATTGAAACAAAAGAATTTGCAGCTGTTGAAGATATTGATGTTTTGCTTGATGTATTTATTATGGTATTAAAAGGACTTGAAATTCCATTTTTCATACAAGGTAAGTATGAGAAATATTCGCCTTACTTTGAGGGTTTAATGGGAATACTGACAAAAGGCTTAGCAGCCTAATTTTTTTGTACTAAACTGACTATAAAACATTAAATGGATAAATATATCAAACGAATATGAAAACTGTATCAGGAAAAATATTAGAAAATTTAGGCTGGAAAATAAAAGGTGAGTTTCCGGATTTAAAAAAGTCAATTACTATATTTGCACCCCACACAGCCCATATTGATGCCTTTTATGGAAAGTTAGGGATGACAGAAATTGGAATTAAATACCTGTTTCTGTCAAAAAAAGAGCTTTTCTTTTTTCCCATGAATATTCTAATGAAAAAATTTGGTTCTATTGCTGTTAGAGGTGTTAAAGATAAAAATGCAATTTATCAGGTTGTTGATTTATTGGATAATACAGAAGAATTACATATAGTAATTTCTCCCGAAGGATGGATTAAAAAGATTACAAAATGGAATAAAGGATTTTATTATATGGCATCAAAAGCCAAAGTTCCAATTGTGGTTGCTTATCTTGATTAT
>JAOZNO010000579.1 GCA_029933755.1 Bacteroidales bacterium
TCTAAGAATTTGTAAATCATAGACTTTCTTGATACACCGATTAGTACTGGTAAGTCAAATATTTGAAAATCATTTAAGTTTTTAAGAATTTCATAATTTTGCTCCAGAGTTTTACTAAAACCAAATCCGGGATCTATAATAATATCATTATGCCCTAGTTCTTTTAAACGATTAACTTTTTCTGCAAAATAATTTATCAGTTCTTTTATAAGGTTTTTATATTGCGCATTTTTCTGCATATTTTCTGGTCTACCTTTCATATGCATCATAATGTAAGGAACCTTTAATTCGCTAACTGTTTCAAACATTTTATTATCAAGCGCTCCGGCTGATATATCGTTAACAATTGACACTCCATAATTGCGAACCACATTTTTGGCAATATTTGCTCTAAAAGTATCAACAGAAACAATTAAATCAGGGAAATTTTTCACTATTAACTCTAATACTGGTATAAGCCTTTTTAGTTCGTCTTTTTCAGAAATGTTTACAGCTCCGGGGCGTGAAGAATACGCGCCAATATCAATAACTGATGCACCTTCGCTAATCATTTGATTTAATCTTTGCAGAATTTTTTCCGGTTTATTGTACAGTCCACCATCATAAAATGAATCAGGTGTTATGTTTAAAATACCCATAACAATAGGTTTACTTAAGTCCAATAATTGACCTTTGCAATTTATTGATGCCTTTTTATTAACAAGTTTATCCATTTTAAAACATAATTTCTACTAGAAACCTATTGGCCACATAATTTTTATTCAAATATTTAAGTTTAATAGTTTTCTATATTCTTCTAGTTTAATTTTTGCAGAATCAAGTGAGTTAAATTTTGCAATTTGCATAATCTGTTTTTTTCGATCATTAAAAAGAACTATTCTGATATCATTTATGTGAATGTCGAGCGTTCGGTTGCTTCTACTATATGTTCGGTATCCTGTATGCGATTTTTTCAATCCTAATTTCATTCCTGATTTTATATCAATCCATTTACCAGTAGGTATAATGCCAAAAATATTGTTCAAAAATTTAAGTTTTCTATTATCTGTATCAAGTAAAGTACTGGTAGAAGTGAACCAAACAAAAGCACCTAGAATTATTAATATAATTCCAATAAGGGAGTAGTATGTAGCTACTATTCCACCTACAAACATAAACATTCCGGTAGAACTTCCAACGGGACCAAATGCTTTGTCTAATTTGTTTTTAATAATCATAATAGTAATATTAGGTTTTATAATTGGCTCTGATTCGCAATCAAACTGTCTTACTGCAGGAATTTTGGTTTTATTACAAATATAAAGAAAATTTTTATCATGGATAATTAATGAAACTTTCCTAATTTAGCCGACAAAATCACATTGACAATAGTATCATATTTATTAATTATAACCAATGACAGGCACAAATAAACAATTTGCTCAAATTATTGATCTTTGCAGGGATATTTTTACAACAAAAATGAAAGATTACGGTACGGCTTGGCGTGTACTCAGGCCCAGCTCACTTACCGATCAGATTTTCATTAAAGCTCAAAGAATTAGGAGTATTGAAACAAAAGTTGAGATGAAAGTTGATGAAGGTAGTAAAAGTGAATTTATAGGTATTGTAAATTACTCGATTATGGCGTTAATTCAATTAGAATTAGGTTATAAAGATGAAATTAGCATGCAGGAAAGTGTAGTTATGGATAGTTATAATAAATATGCTATTGAAGCTTTGGAACTAATGAAACGAAAAAATCATGATTATGATGAAGCTTGGCGTAGTATGCGTATTAGTTCATTTACCGATTTGATTCTGATGAAGCTTTATAGAACGAAACAAATTGAGGACAATGAGGGAAAGACACTAATATCAGAAGGTATTGATGCAAATTATTATGATATGATTAATTATGCTGTATTTGCATTGATAAAACTAGATGAATTAGAAATTACTGAATAAAGTCAGGGAAAGATATATACGAAAAATATTAGCGATTCTAAACCATAAAACAATATAACAGATGAATTCATTAAAAACAATATCAAGATTATTATTAGGGCTTATGTTTAGCTTTTCAGGATTTGTAAAAGCTATTGATCCGGTAGGTTCTGCTATTAAGTTTACAGATTATTTTAATGCAATGGGTTTACCCTCATTAACATCCTTAGCTTTAACATTGGCTGTTATATTAAGTGCCATGGAGTTTCTTGTAGGTCTTGCTCTTCTGTTTAACATAAAACCTCGCTTATCTGCCTACGCAACATTGGCATTTATGCTTATTTTTACACCTTTAACACTTTGGCTGGCAATAACTAATTCTGTAGAAGATTGTGGCTGTTTTGGCGACTTTATTGTTTTAACAAATTGGGAAACTTTCTGGAAAAACATTGTTTTATTAATTCTTGCTATTCTATTAGTTATAAAAAGTAAAGATTCAGAAATATTGCCTAATACAAAAATAACTTATGCAGTCTTTGGACTTAGCTTTCTATTCATTCTGTTTTTTCAGTGGTATAATATAAACCATCTGCCGGTTATTGATTTCAGACCTTATTCTGTAGGTAGCAGCATAACTGATAAAATGTCAATTCCTGAAGATGCTGAGCAGGATTCTGTGATAACATATCTTTATTACGAAAAAGATGGAGAAACAAAAGAGTTTACCGCAGAGAACTACCCATGGGAAGATACAACTTGGATATGGAAAGATACTAAAACAGTTGTAATACAGCAAGGTTATGTACCACCAATTCATGATTTTGAAATTCGAACTTTTACATTTATAAATAACTCTTTGCCAGCTGGTTCAGACATCTCCGATCAAATATTAACTGATACCAGTTATAGTTTATTACTTATTTCTGAAAATTTTAAAACAGCCTCTTTTGCACCTATTAAATCATTAACTAATTTAATGAATTATTGTTCGGTTCATAATTATCAAACTTATTTTATTACGGCATCGGTAGTTAACGATATTATGCCAATGCATTCAAAATTACCATTTTTAATCAATTTTTATTTGGCTGATGGTACTACTATACAAACGATGATTCGGTCAAATCCCGGTCTTATTTTATTAAAAGAAGGAAAAATATTAGCTAAATGGCATTATAATGATTTCCCAAGCATTAAAGAATTTCAGGAAATTTTGAAATGAAGAAGCTTATATAATTTAATTTATAAGATTGTAGGATAAAATTTATGCTGATTTGGATCGTGAAATTGATATAATAAATTTGACTTTTTGTGGAAAACGATAAGATGAGGCGAAGCCTTAAAACATAATGCGACTCAGGCACAGCCTTTAACAATAATGTGACTTAGGCACAGCCTAAGCCAAACAGGGTTTCTTTGTTAAGTATTTTTTTCTAATATTGATGATTACTTCTATTATCAATAAAAGTAATCAGCTCTATGTTTGGTTCTGATATTCTATAAATTAGTGAAGTGTTTTTATGAATAACACATTTTCTTAAATTCTTCTTTTTAGATTTAGGACATAGTTTTTTGTTTTGTTTAATATTGTCTAATAGC
>JAOZNO010000580.1 GCA_029933755.1 Bacteroidales bacterium
TTTTGGAACTTCTTTTAAACTGGATTATTTTATTCTTTATATTATCATATTCAGACTTATTTATAGTAAAGGGGGCGTTATAGAATTTTATTTCACAAAGATTTATTATCCCATCATCTCTGTCGATTACAAGGTCAACCTGCGCTTTGTCGTTAAACCAACCGGAATGAAGCGTATAAATTTTTGCAACGCCCAATTCTTTTTTAATTTGTTGCACATGTTTCAAACATATTGTTTCAAATACAAATCCGGTCCAGGACTTATAGGATTGCTTGGGAAACAAATTTGCCCATGTACCACTACCTTGATGTTGGTTTTGCTCAATAAATTTCAAATAAAAAAGGGTGTATTCATCGGATAGCCTGAAAAGTGAGTCTCTACTTTTTTTTCCAAATGGCGTATATTGGCTTACAAATCCTGACTCAATCAATTCATCCAGTGTCTTTGAAAAAACACCACCACTTCCAAATTTGCACAGTTCCAATAATTTGTTCCTAGTGATTCCTTTTTTTGTTTTAGAAAGTACCCTTATTATCTTTTCATGTGTTTTAGCATTTGAGAATAATGATGTAAAAATCTCATTGAATTCATTTGCCAAATCCCCATTGCTTTCAAAGCACAAACGATCTATATTTTGCATTACGCTTTCACCCCTGTTTATTTTATTTAAATAGTGAGGGATTCCACCAATGGCCATATAGAGCCGAAGAATATCATAATTGTTTAAATGAATATTCTTGCTTTTTAGAAACAAAGCTGTTTCATTTAAATTAAATGGCATTAACTGGATTTTGCATGATAACCTATTATGTAAGCCACCCTTATTCTTAATTATTTTGTCTACCATAAAAGCAGCTGCAGAACCACAAATTACCACCACCAAGTCATTACGTTTTGTACAGTAAGTATTCCAAAAATGCTCAAATGCCATCAAAAATTTCGATCTGGCAGTTGCTATCCAGGGAAATTCGTCAATAAATATGACTTTCTTTTCTTTTCTCGTTAATCTGTTTAAATACGTCTCAAGCATTTGAAATGCAGTAAACCAATCTTTAGGAGCTTTTGTTTTATTAAATTTGCTGGAGGATAATTTTAATTGCGTATGGAAATTATGCAATTGATCGCACATACTTCCTTTATAATAACCAGTAAGTTCAAACGCCATATGCTTTTTATAAACTTCCCTAATAAGAAATGTTTTGCCGACTCGCCGCCTACCATAAACAGCTATCAATTCAGAAAAATTGCTTTTAAACATTCTGTTCAGTATGTTTATCTCTTTTTTACGTCCGGCTAGCATATTCTAAATTATGTTATTTAATTTATTTGAAACACTTCCAAAGGTATAAAATAAATTGAGATACGGAAGCATTTCACGACAATTTTCCACATAATACTTGCTTGAATTACTTCCAAAATACTTATTTCTCAATAGTTATGGAAGAAATTCATGAAACATCCATATAAACCGTATGCTTTTATTTTGTGGAATATAATCGCAAGCAAACTTTTAAATTTGTGTGTAAATTATGAATTATAAGCCGGATGGCGAAACACATCAAAAAGACATTTGCTTGATTTTTAAGTGAAATTTAGCCTTATCACAATATAGGGTAAGGTGCAGAGCATTGTTGGTTAGTAACTGGAGGTTTATCTGCCAACATATGTCCTTTTCATGAAAGTAGTTGCTGTATACCTTCTACTTTCATGTGTAAACTTTCCTAAACCATACACCTTCTTTGTCAGCCACTTGCCACTAACTCGTCTTTTGTTCTTTCCTTAACGACAATAAATATAAAGCTAAAAACATTAATGCACCGTTAAGGATTATAATTTCAAATCCAAATTGGTATCCACCAAACAATTCTTTTGAATAAATATTTATTAGATAAGAAGTAGCAGGAGCAGCCACAGCAGCTATAGGAATTAGCCAGTTATCAATCACTTTTATTTTTGTAAAGAGACCAAAAGCAAAAAGGCCAAGTAAAGGGCCGTAGGTATATCCAGCAACCGTAAAGACTGTTGATATAATACTTCTGTCGTTAAATTTACTAAATATTATAATTATCAGGTACATAATTATTGAGAATGCAATATGTACACCGAATCTGATTGTCTTTTGTCTTTTCTCCGTTTTACCCTTCAAATTCATAAAATCAACACAAAAGGCAGTTGTTAGTGATGTAAGTGCAGAATCCGCACTTGAAAATGCAGCGGCAACAATTCCCAAAAGAAAAACAATTCCTGCAAAAATAGAAAAGTTATTTATAGCCAAAGTTGGATAAAGGTCATCCGAGAATTCGGGGATTGCTATTCCGTTTTTTTCTGCGTATACATATAGCAAAACACCTAATGACAGGAATAAAAAGTTTACAGGAACTAAAATTAAACTTAGCCAATACATATTCTTTTTTGCATCCTTAATATTTCTACAGGTCAAGTTTTTTTGCATCATATTTTGGTCTAAACCAGTCATAACAATAGCTATAAATGCACCTGCAAAAAATTGTTTCACAAAGAACTTGCTACTTTGCCAGTCCCAATCCCATGTTCTTGAATACGGACTGTTGCTGATTGTTTCAATAATTCCGGCAGTAGAAAGGTTTAAATCATCTGCAATAATATACATACTAATAACTACAGCTGAAAGCATAAAAGTTGTTTGCAGAGTATCAGTCCAAATTATCGTTTTTATTCCTCCACGGAAGGTGTAAATCCAAATTAATAGAATAGTAACAAGGGCAGTTACTTCAAACGGAATATTATAAGAGTTAAAGAAAGCTAATTGAAGAACTCCTGCAACAAGTAACAGGCGTAATGATGCGCCCATTGTTTGAGATATAAGGAAAAATAATGAGCCTGTTTGGTATGATTTTATACCATAACGAGTTTTCAAATAAGTATAAATTGAAATTAAATTAAGTTTGTAATACATTGGCAAAAGCACATTGGCAATTACAAAAAATCCCAATAAATAACCCAATACTAACTGAAAATAGGTAAACGCTTTGAACTCCACTGTTCCTGAAATAAAAGCACCAACTTCGCCGGGTACAGAAATAAAAGTAACACCTGATAATGTAGCTCCAATCATACCAAAGGATACAACATACCATGGCGATTGTTTACCGGCAGTAAAGAACGAGTCGTTTGAAGCTTTACGAGAAGTAAAGTATGATATTAAAAGAAGTATGGAAAAATAAATTGCTATAATGCTAAATACTAATAGTGGACTCATATTCTTAGAATGGTTAAATTGTTATATTGCTAAATTATTACAATTCTGTTACCTGTTTTGTTGAACCATCTATTTTGAAAAGAACAACTTGACCAGATTAATAATTAGCTGCAATATTATAAAATAAATTGTACAAATAAGCAAACAATTTGTAATTTGTCATACAAATTACTGTTTTATAAATAGCAATTTCTTAGTTTGTTTTGTTTTAGTACAGAGAATTACGCACAAAAAAAGCCCTAAACATAGTTCAGAGCTTTTGTACCCGGAGCCGGGGTCGAACCG
>JAOZNO010000581.1 GCA_029933755.1 Bacteroidales bacterium
TGTTATGTTTTCAATATAATTTTCAACTAACTTAGCCCCTACCCTGTTCGATAATAATTCTTTAACACGATATTTATAAATTATTGGATTTTTTTTAAGTTTAAAAATCTCATCAACTTTTATTTCTCGCGAAGGTTTAACAGGTGATTCATTTACTAAGACACGGTTATTTTTACATGCCTCAGCTGCTAAGCTACGAGTTTTAAACAATCTTACCGACCAAAGAAATTTATCGATACGTACTGAAGCTACAACTTTCATAACCTTATAATTTCATTTTAAAACTACTGCCCGTTATAAATATTCATCGTTCTATCAATTCCAATCGAGATGAAACTTTTTATAGCTTCCGACATTTTTTCAAGTCTTTCAGGAAGTTTATCTTTTTCAATTCCAGCCCATTTCCCAAGTACATAATCAACCTGATGCCCCTTTGAAAACTCATCACCTATCCCAAACCGCATACGATTAAAATTCTGATGACCAAGAGTTTGAGCAATATCAATCAAACCATTATGACCGGCATCACCACCCTTCTTTTTCATTCTTATCGCACCAAAAGGTAAAGCTAAATCATCAACAATTATTAACAAATTGCTTATTGGAATCTTTTCTTTTTGCAACCAGTAGTTTACTGCCTTACCACTGAGGTTCATATAAGTTGTAGGCTTACAATAAATAAGTTTACGACCTTTAAATTTTGATTCGGCAATATAAGCTAATCTTTTTTGCTCAAAATTTAAAGCTTTTTGTTTAGCCATAAAGTCCAACACTTGAAAACCAATATTGTGCCTTGTACTTTCATATTCTGCGCCAATATTTCCTAAACCAACAATTAAATACTTCACTTCCTGCTCTTTTCTAAGCTTTTTATACAAAAAAGCACCTTTTAAAATTTGAACAAATTTCAAAAAGTGCTTCATAATCAATGTTATTTATGTGTTGAAAATTATTCTTTTGCCTCTGCTTCTTCAGTAGCTCCTTCTTCTCCTTCAACAGTTTCACCTTCTTCTCCTTCACCTTCTTCATCAAGCTCCATACCTTTAGCAGCTCTTGTAAGCTTAACAGTTGCAACAACCGTATTTGCAGAGTTTAAAAGCTCTAAGTTATCATATGAAAGATCACCAACTTTAACGTTTTTACCCAAAGCAACTTTTTCTACATTAACTTCTAATACGTCAGGTAAATTTTTAAATAACGCCTTAACTTTTAATTTACGATTAATAACCTGTAATTTACCACCGGCTTCAACACCTTCAGCCAATCCATGCATTTCAACAGGAATATTAATTACTACCTCTTTATCCTCAAATATTTCAAAAAAATCAATATGAATTACACGGTCAGTTACCGGATGAAATTGAAGATCTTGAATAATTGCTTTTTTCTTTTTGCTATCAATATCAATATCAACAAGGTATACATTTGGAGTAAAAATAAGACTTTTAAGTTCTTTTTCAGATACTGCAAAATGCACATTTTCTTCACCACCATATAAAACACATGGAACTTTTTCTTCGTTTCTTAGTTTTTTACTTTCCTTTTTTCCTACTGACGTTCTTAATTCGCCTTTAATCTCTATAGACTTCATTACCTTTTAATTTATGTGCTACTTAAGTTATAAACTTCCATCACACGTTAAAAATATTTTAAAATGGCTGCAAAAATAGTAAAAAAAAAGCTTTTCACCAATTTACAACTAAATAATTCTAAACAATAAAATTAGAACTAATTGACTGATAATTATAAACCTTTTTAATTACATCAGCAAACAAATCTGCAACAGACAATACCTTTATCTTATCACACTGTTGTTGCAATGGTATAGAGTCCGTAACAATAATTTCTTCCAATGCAGATTCATTTATTCGATCATAGGCCGGACCTGAAAGAACAGCATGTGTTGCAATAGCACGCACACTAATGGCTCCTTTCCCCATCATTATATCAGCTGCTTTTGTAATAGTACCTGCCGTATCAATCATATCATCTAAAATAACAATATTTTTACCTTCCACATCACCAATTACGGTCATTTCACTAATAACATTGGCCTTCCCCCTCGACTTATGAGTTACAACCATACTAGTCTTCAAAAATTTCGCATAAGCATTTGCTCTCTTTGCTCCACCCATATCAGGTGAAGCTATTACTAAGTTATCCAAATTTAAACTGTGAATATAAGGGACAAATATAGCTGATGAATAAAGGTGATCCACCGGGATATCAAAAAAGCCTTGAATCTGGTCGGCATGTAAATCCATAGTAATTACACGATCAACACCAGCAGCCCCAAGTAGATTAGCAACCATTTTTGCTCCTATTGATACTCGTGGCTTATCTTTTCTGTCCTGTCGCGCAAAACCGAAATATGGAATTACAGCTATTACTTTATACGCAGATGCCCTATGAGCAGCATCAATCATCAACAACAATTCAAAAAGATTCTCAGTGGGCATAAATGTTGACTGTATAATAAAAACATAATTCCCACGTACTGTTTCATCATAGCTTGGTTGAAATTCACCATCACTAAATCTTAACACAGAGGTTTTACCTAAAGGAATACCATAACTATTGGCTATTTTTTCAGCTAAATACTTCGATTTTGAACCGCTAAAAATTTTAATAGGAGCTTCCATATTATAAATTTACAATTTAATGATTAACATTTTGCGCAAAAGTATAAAATATTAACACTAATTATTAATAAAATTTCATGAATTATTAAAGCAACAAAAAAATTATAAGAGGGGTGGATACTTAAGCTAAAGCTCACCTATTACAGTCCAAAAAGCGATGATAGTTTCACCACTATTGGCAGCCTGTTTAAAGACATGAATAATTAATAGACTCTTGCTTTTATTTTTTCAGCAACAGGGGAAGCGTTAAGTTTTTCAATATAGTCAAGAATCTCTTCCCGACCGGCATGTTTTACAGCACTACTTACAAAATAGATGGGCATAGCCTCCCAGCTTTTCAGCATAGTTTTTCGATAGATTTGAAGATTATTTGACAATTGCACTTTTGATATTTTATCTGCTTTTGTAAATACAATTACAAAGGGTAAGGATTTTAGTGCCATTTCCATCATAAAATCCAGATCATTTTTCTGAGGTTTCAACCGAACATCAATTAAAACAAAAGTACAAACCAAATTTTCACGCTTAGTAAGATATTCCTTTATAAACCCTTTCCATATATTCCGCTGATCTTTTGAAATCTTAGCATATCCATAACCGGGAAGATCAACAAGATACCACTCATTATTAATAATAAAATGATTAATTAAACGGGTTTTACCAGGTTGACCTGAAATTTTGGCCAAACTTTTTCTTTTGGTAAGCATATTAATTAATGAGGATTTACCCACATTTGAACGACCAATAAAAGCATATTCCGGAATTTTTGGTTCCGGACATTTTTTCATTTCGGTATTACTGATAACAAAGTTTGATGTTTTAATAATCATTTTTCTTTTATTAAGGAGTTGTAAATGAATAAGTGCTTATTTTATCTA
>JAOZNO010000582.1 GCA_029933755.1 Bacteroidales bacterium
ACAAAAATGATAGTAGAACAAAAGAAAAAAAGATTTCGCACCTTAAGTTTATCTTCTAAGTACAAAATTAGAACCCAAATATTTTTCTCGCACTTCTGGGTTGGCTGCTAAGTTTTCAGCAGTACCAGACTCTAAGATTCGACCTTCATATAACAGATAGGCACGGTCAGTAATTGAAAGTGTTTCATGTACATTATGGTCGGTAATTAATATTCCAATATTTTTTTCTTTAAGCTTGGCTACTATTTTCTGGATATCTTCAACAGCTATTGGGTCAACACCAGCAAAAGGTTCATCAAGTAAAATAAATTTTGGGTTAATGGCTAAGGCTCTTGCAATTTCTGTTCTACGTCTTTCGCCACCAGAGAGTTGTATTCCTAAACTTTTTCTAATTTTTTGAAGTCCAAATTCATCTATTACATTTTCGAGTCTTTCTTTTTGTTCGTTTTTCGAAAATGTGGTCATTTCTAAAACAGCTTTAATATTATCTTCAATGCTCAATTTACGAAACACTGATGATTCCTGGGGTAAATAACCAATGCCCTTCTGAGCCCTTTTATACATAGGATACTTTGTAATATCAAGCTCATCAAGAAAAACTTTTCCGGACTTGGGTTGTATTAATCCAACAATCATATAAAAGGAGGTAGTTTTTCCAGCACCATTTGGCCCAAGTAAGCCTACAATCTCACCTTGCTTAACTTTAATGTTTACCCCATTAACAACGGTTCGTTTTCCGTATTTTTTTACAATTTCTTTTGTATATAGTTCCATTATCTGCAAAGTTAAAAAATAAACTGGAGTTTTGCTTTTATTCCAAATTTTTGAATATTATCTTTTTCACGATTTGTTAAACGCCACATTGCATCAATTCTTATTAATTTAAAAATATTTTCAATACCAACACCAACTTCAACATAGGGTTTGTCTATTTCACTTAACGATTGTGGAAAATCCCAAACTTGCTTATTCTTTTCAGTGATACTCCCATTTAATACTTTCATCTGAACAGTTTCTCGCCATTTTAATTTTCTAAATAAAGGAATTTTATTAAAAAGCAATCCTTGAAATTTGTGTTCTAAATAAATACTTTGATAGAAATCACTACCAAGTTCATAGTAGCTTAATAAATTATAGGCATAATCATCTAATGCATAAGTTTCATTACCTTCGTGCAAATAAAGTAACGGAAAAGGCAGTTCTCCCCATATTTTCCCTATACCAATGGCATATTTAAAGTATCCTAGTAAACCAACATCAATGGCTTGTGTTATCTTAAAACTAGCTCTGTAGTACTCAAAATCGCTATTTAGTACATCTTTTAAACCAATGGTTAAGTCAATATCTATTATAGGGAATTTTGTTCCCAGGCTAACTCTTTCAAACTCGCCACTTAAAACTTTTTCATTAAAGGCAAATCTGGTTTTAAATGATACTTCACTTGCTACTAAATTATTCCATGACTCATTATTTGTAGAATTCTTAAAAGGAATTTTTTCAGATGGCAATAAAGTACCATAAAATAGCCTTAGCGTATTTGAAAAACCTGTAAACCATTCTTTTTCTAATAGAACTCGATATCGTTCTAAATTTAGTAAATTGTCATTTGGTCTTATTGCAAGTATCGATGCTAAAATGTTATCTTCTGAAAAAGCATTTACACTCTGTCCTAAAAGAGACAAATCATTTTCGTAATATAAATCAATCGTAAACCTGGGGTTTTTATTAATCATATATAATGTACCCAAGCCATATTTGAATCGCTTATCTTTTGTTCCGTAGGCAAGATGTCCATATAGCATTAAATTGGTGCTAAAAGCATTAGAGGTTCTTCCTCCTATTCTAAATCTACTTCCCTCAATAGGATTAAAACTGAATGTTTTAAAATATGGCCCGTATTCAATTTTTTTATGTGTATAGTAACCATAGGCTAGTAAATATATAATATCTGTGAAAGTCCTAAATATAGGTACATTCTTTACTGAGTCTACCATCTGATATATTTGTTCTTCCTTTTCTGAAAGTTTTTCTGGTCTTACCGAATTCCAGTAGGAGATATCATCATCTGGAATTGTATCAATAACAATTGCCTCATTAAGCTGATTTGATGAAAATAGGTTCGCAGAATCTTGCCGATTAAGCTTTAAATTTTTGTATATAGTAAGTTTTCTACCAAAAAGCCCTTGAGTTTTATTCAGAAGGTTAATATCAACAAGGAGTTTATCTTTTGTTTTAAACCAAACGGAATCAAAAAATAAATCAAATTCATGTTCTAAAATTAAATCCTTAACATAATTTATATTAGCATCTTTAGAAATACGTGCATTAACTTTTACAATAGCCCAAGTACTATCATTAACCCAAAAGTTTCCATAAAAAGTTCTTTCTTGTTTCCTTTTAGGTTTATAGGTAATGTTATAACACCATTTATTATTAATAAAGCTGCTATCTTCCAGAAAGTACTTATATACCATTAATCCATTATTGGAAAAAGGGCTGACAAATTGTTTACCAAAAACATCAATGTAATTATTATACATATTAATATCAATGTACATTTGTCCGGTAAATTCAGAGTAACTTTTATTTTCTATCCCGGATATTTTATTTGCAATGATTATCTCTTTTTTTCTTTCTGGACGTTTCTGATAATAGTATTGTGAATAGTTTTCACTAATGAATACAGGTAAATATGTTTTACCCAATACTTCAGATGAGTCTTTTAAATCAAATACAAACTGAAATTTATTGAAGGCTTTTCTTTTTTGAAATTTATCGTTTATGTTACTTAGATCCAGTTGTAATTTATTATACACATTGCATTGAAAGTACTCAAGTTTCTCAGAATTGTTCTTTTTTTTGTTTTTTTGTATGTTCCGAATAATACGAAGAGCAGGGTTTTCTCCAGCAAAAATTGTTATTTCATCTAAAGCCATGTCAACCAGCTTTAGGTTTATGTCTAATTCTGTTATTGTTCTATTTTCTATTTTTATTTTTTGAGATTCATATCCTATATACGAAATTAACAGACTGTCAACAAGCAGGTCTGTTTCTAAATGAAAATTACCGTTAGTATCAGTAATTGTTCCTATTGAAGTATTCAAAAAAGAGATATTAACGAAAGGAATGGTTTCTTTTGTTAATTCGTCAGTAATTAGTCCCTTAACAATTGTTTTTTGGGCAGAGCCTTCAAACTGAATAAAAGTTATAATTACAATAAATAATATATAAAAAAAAAACTTCATGTATTCAGATACCTTAACAAAAACACCATATACTTCACACAATTGTGTGAAAAATTTAAATAAAAGAATTGTCCATTATTGTTAGACCAATATAGGATTCGAATTCTAAATTATTACTTTAGACCAGCTCTATTAATTACTTTTTTGTTGTAAATTAAATATTAGAGGTGGCCTTTAATAAGATTAACATGCTTTTGTATGTTGAATTTAATAGAGAAACGTAAGTCTCTTTGGAAATAAAAATCTTTAAATAGCTAATAAGTTAA
>JAOZNO010000583.1 GCA_029933755.1 Bacteroidales bacterium
CACACTTCAAAATAGTAAAACGCATAAACAATACATAAACGCTGACTTTATGGACGAACTCTAATTGTTTATCTTTTTAATTTCATTTTTGCTAGACAAAGAAAAGCGAAACGCCGATAACACTAATAACTGCACCAATAACTTCTTTAGTACTTACCTTTTGTTTAAATAGGATTACTGATGGAGCTATAATTAATACCGGAACAATTGACATTAGTGTTGACGCTATTCCTGTACTTGTGTATTGAATAGCTACCAATGAGAATGAAACACCAAGAAAAGGACCAAAAAAAGAGCCAATAGCTATACCGCTCATTGCATTTTTATTTTTAAATGCATTTAATACATTTTTCCAGCGCCCCATAATGCTAATCAAAACCGTAAAACCAATTATAGCGGCAATAATGCGTATTTGGGTTGCGGCAAAAGGATCATAATCACCCATGCCTAATTTACTTAAAACTAATCCCCCGGCTTGTCCAATTGCTCCCAGAAATGCAAAAAGCAAACCCTTTATGGGAAAATTAAGTTTCATTTTTTTGTTGCTTTCAGGCTTACTCCATATAACCAAAGCAATTCCACCCATTACCAGGAACATTCCTAATATGCTGTTAAAACTCATTTTTTCATCAAGCACTATTAAACCCAAAATTGCAGCAAAAGGTGGAGCCAATGTCATCATTAGCATGGCTATGCGAGCACCAATTATAGGATATGAGGCAAAAAGGAATAAATCGCCCATCATTAAACCTACAAAGCCAGAAAGCATTAACCAAAACCATGCATATTGTGTGGCATCAATCGGTAAAAACATTCCTCGTTGCACATAGGTTAAAAGGCCAAGAAACAAAAAACCCAGTACTAATCGGATAATATTTACGGCAATAGAACCTACTGTTTTTGTAGCCTTTTCAAATGCTAAGGCAGTTATTGTCCAGAAAATGGCTGTGAGCAAAGCGGCAAATTCGCCATAATGTGATGAGATCATAAACTAAAATTAGTTGGCAAAAGTAATCATTTTTATAAAAAAATAAGCGTACATAAATTTTTGTTTTGGCAGATCATTCTTATCTTAGTATGCTAATAAAATATAGCTTTATGAGTACGGAAAAAATGCAAGAAGGAATTGTAGCCATAGCCAAATTGATTATTCCTGATTTGGAGAATAATGTTACCAAAGAAACTGCTTTTTGGAATAGTTTTGTTCTCTTTTTTGAATCACTGGATGCTGAGTCAAAAGGGAAAATTAAGCTTTTGCTAAAAGTAATTAATTTGATTTGCATTTTTAGCTTTCTAAAACCACTTGGAAATCTAAAGCTTGTACAAATGGAAAAATTAATTTTTAAAATTGAAAATTTTCCTGTAAAACTAATTGTCGGCGGGTTTACAGGAATCCGCTCACTTGTGATGATTTCTTATTATTCTATGCCTCAAACCTGGCCATTAATTAATTATTCGGGGCCATTGCTTAAAAGCTAAATCAACATTAACTCTAAATTTATATAAATTGGAAAAAGAATACGATATTATCATAATTGGATCGGGTGTTGGAGGTGGAACCGTAGCTGATGTTTTTAGTAAATATGTACAAAAAGGATTAAACGTTCTTATTTTGGAAGGTGGCCCGTATAGAAAGAAAGGGCACTTTAACCAGAGAGAGAATGATATGTCTTCTATATATTTCAATAAAGGTGCATTTCTCTCAAAAAATCTACATATCGGACTCGCCGCGGGTAATACAGTAGGAGGCAGCTCTGCGGTATATACAGGTGTCTCATTCAGACCACCAAAATCGGTAATTGAAAACTGGAAAAGCTCTTTTGGCTTGTCATTTTTAACCGATGATTATGTAGAACAAACCTTATCAGAACATGAAGAGCAACTTAATATTAAAGAATTACCTGAATCATATGATAATGATAATAACCGCCTATTTAAAAAAGGGGCGAATAATTTAAATATTGAAATTAAAAGATTAAGAATAAATGTTAGGAACTGTCAGCAGCAAGGGTTTTGTAATTTAGGATGTACTGTTGGTGCTAAACAAGGAACTCTTGAATTGCAAATTCCTGATTCTGTGGCTAATGGTGTAGAATTAATATATAATGCCTGGGTTCATGAAATAACAAGTCATTCAGTGAAATTTAATATAAGCAAAGCTATTGCTGAATCAGAACCAAATAAATGGAAAGAGGGGCTTTATGAATTTGGTGCAAAAGTGATTGTTTTAGCTGGTGGTGTATTACAGACTCCTGCTTTGGTACTTCGTTCTCTGAAAAATTTAAGCATAAAAAATAAACTTATTGGAAGATATCTGAGCTTACATCCTGTTTTTAATCTAAATGCTGTATATAAAGAGAAAATTAAAAATTTTAGAGGCTTTCCAAAAACTTATTATATCGATCAGTTTTCTGATACCGAAGGATATTATTTGGAAACTTCATTTTATTATCCTGGAATAACAGCGAAAAATATTCCCGGGCATGGAAAAATTCATCAGGATATTATGCGTAAGTACGAACAAATGATGTCCATATTAATATTGTCTCACGATCCATCTGAATACCATAACAGGATTACTATTGATAAACAAGGAAAGCCTATTTTAAATTACAAGGTAAATAAGAATGTGAAAGAATCTTTGACTAAAGCTATACAGAGAGCCGCAGCTATATTTTTCTCGGCAGGGTGTACGGAAATGATAATCCCGGGAACGAAAAAATATTTATTAAACACTGAAGATAAGGAGCATTTAGCTGATTTAATTCATAGTAAAAATATTCAATTTGAACGAACACCTCTGTCTAGTGCACATCCTCAGGGTGGTATGAGGATGACTAAGTCGGTGAAAACAGGAGTTGTTAATACAGATGGCTTACTAAATGGTACTAAAAGTATTTATGTTGCAGATGCTTCAATTTTTCCAAGTTCAGTAAAAGTGAATCCATATCAAACGATAATGTTAATGGCCAATCATGTGGCCAATAGAATAATTGCAAATCACTTTACTGAAAAAAACAGGACAGTTTAGAAAACCACCATTTAGTATCTGAGCGGAAAATGATGACTATCAGACTATTCGTGTAATGATGTGAAATGTCGACACGAATATTTGACCATTAATCGTCATTCGTGGCTACTGAGCTAGTCGAAGTATCGCTGTCATTAATGGTTATTCTGGTAACACTTTTATAATGACTGCTTAATGACAACTAAATGGCCGTATATTCAAAACATAATTGTATCAAAAACTTTTATAGAATCAACGCTATATAGTTTTCGTTGGCTCTGGTTTAAATGTTCTGTGATATTTAACAAGTTAAGCTTTGCACTAATGACCCCTAAATCCTTCCGGTGTACCGGAACAGGCTCTAAAGGGGACTTAGCGGCGGAGTTTAATCAGAAAAACCCGAGCAATATTTGAATTTTTTTATTAAGCTCTGAGCTTAAGCCCCTTATCTTTGTGTCATTTGGCAAATTTGTAAAATTGATACATTTTTTCTTTT
>JAOZNO010000584.1 GCA_029933755.1 Bacteroidales bacterium
TGCTATAAATAACAATACAATCACCTTTTTGTTTACCTTTCCTATGTACATAACACCAAACCATAAAAGGGTGGCAATAATAAAAACGGGCATCGTTGCTGCCGGCAAATCAATACTTTTAGCTGGGATGGTTGGGAAAAATCCAGCCAACATTTGCAAAGCCGCAGCAATTTTCCCATAACGCCAACTCCACTCCTGCTTTGTTATAAAACCATAAAGTACAGCACTCCATAAACCACTTGCCCCTATACCAAGCCACCCAAGCATCGAATGTGTGATCTCTACGGCTAAGGCTTCATCTGGTCTCCCCTGCACCATTTTCGCATTAACGACTAACATATAGTTTTCCGCTAATAAATAAAACAAATATAATCCCGTAAAAATTCCGATTACGGCAATCGCTACTCCTAAATAATCATTTCTTTTCATAATAAACACTTTATGTTAGTTCATACAAACTAACTTAATTAATAAAAAAATACAATTTACTTATCCAATTTATCAATCTTAACTGTTTCTGTATACCCTATTTTACACATAAGATTCAAGCTGTTTTAAAAATAAAAAATAAAAGGCAAACAAAAATCAAATTATATCTGAAGAATAAATACAATTTTCATTATTTGCAATTCAGGTCATTAGTTAATACTAACTAACTACAAATATGCGATAATTAATTCAAGTTTGCAAACTTTTTATTGATCTGCCATGCTACCAACTGTACCATAAGAAACATACTTTACGAAATATCTTATCAAAAACACGGTATCGTAAGCAAAAGAGCGAAAAGACAAATAATTATGGAAATGAAGGTTTTTCTTAAAGCTGTTAAAGAACATTTTTCAAATCAGCAAATTTTCCTTTTCTTTGTAAGTGAACACTTACTTACCTTTATAATGCTATCAAATAGACAAAAACAAATAATTGAAGAATCTATTAATATCATTCACATACATGGTATTCAGGGGTTTACGATAAAGAACCTATCAGAAGCTTTAGGTCTATCAGAAGCTGCGATTTATAGGCATTTCAAAAGTAAAACAGAAATAATATGCACTCTTTTAGATAGTTTTATTGAAATTTTAACAGATTTTATACAGCTTATCAAAGAAAATGAATTTAGTCCACTAGAAAAAATCAAAACCATATTTGAAAAACTCTCTTTAATTTTCAGTAATAAACCAGCCTATGTTTCCGTAATTTTTGCTGAAGAAATATTTAAAAACGACAAACTTCTTTCTGTTAAAGTTAACAAAATACTTAAAAAAAATAATGAAACTTTCAATTCAATAATTAAAGAAGGACAAAACAATAATGAAATTACAAAGAGTGTATCAAATCAGGAATTAACACTAATGACTATGGGAGCATTTCGCCTTATGGTTAAGAACTGGAAAATGAATAATTTCTCATTTGATCTAAAAAAAAGTTCAGAGAAACTATATTACAGTATAGAAACGCTAATAAAGACAAAAGACAATTAATTTCGATATAAAATCAATTTTTTATTATTATTAACCTTTATTATAAATATTATGTTTAAAGAAACTTCAAAAACCCAACGAATGATTGCAGCTGGTACAGCTGTTGCAGTTGGACTTTATTTAATGATTCTTGCGCCTACACAGGCCATGTCAACATTAAAGCTTGCATTACATGCTGTTATGGAAAGATTAATTCCATTAGATCCTGATTTCTACACTGCTGTACCGATTCTTGGCGCAACATTTGGCATTTGGATAATATTAATTGCATTTGGTGGTGCATTACTACTTGTAATCGCATACAGTATGTATAAAGGAAGCCTGGAAGCCAGAGCCGTTGGAATGGGTGTTACTGGTATTGGTGCTGTTGCAGGTATGACCATGTTTATTCCATGGATGGTACTTATTGTATCTGACTACTCTCAGGGACCAGTTCCCGGTATTGAAGCTCCTCCTGCTGATGTAAGCTTAACCCCTCCTGTTCTTTGGATTATGGCTATTTCTCTTGTAGGTTACTTTACATTTTTATTAGCAGATAAAGACAATATTAAAAATAAAATTTACAAAACGATTATTTATACTGGTATTGGTGTTGTTTCCGGAATGGTATTTATGAATGCACAACATGGTGTACGTTATTTCGAATTTATTCCTGAATATTTAAATGAAACAGAAAACTTACACAGATATGATAATCCTTATGGAAATACATACACAAATCTTGATTACTATGACGCTCTAGGTTTAACAACAATCTCTCAAGCACAAATGGATAATATTAAAGCTGATGAAGCAATTGACATTATTCATAAAGACAAGACCGTAGAATCAATTGTTATTAAGAAATCTACACCAACATACAACCCGAATACAATCGCCTTATTTTTAGGTGGTTACGGAAACTATATTGCATCTTACATGATGATGTTTATGGTTCCTTTTATCTTTTTACGTAAGAGATGGGCATATAATACGATACTTACAGTAACTATTCTATCAATGACCGCCAGCTATTGGAATGCAATTGTTCGTGGTTCATTTGAGTGGGTTATTGGTGGAACAATGTCATTAGGTTTACTTGTATTTTTATTAATTCCTGTATTCAAACAGTTTTTAGTTGATCCTGATGAGAAAGAAGAAGCTACTGCTTAACAAATAAGATTTTAACAAATAAAATATGACCAAAATCATATTTTATATTAAATAAATTTCTCAATTTTATTACTTTAGATTGGCAGTGGCTAACTCCCTGCCAATCTTCAAGTTACTACATTTATTTATAACTTAAAATCTAATTATTATGGAATTTACAACAACTATTTTAGATCAAGCACTATTATTATTAACGGGACTTACTGCCGTTTATTTAATTTATCGATTTATTCAAGCATTTAAAGAAAGAGAGGATAATAAAAAACATTTTATTCCTCTTATTGTTGCATTTTCTGTGCTTTTTGTTTCAGGAGTATTAGTTATTTTATTTGATTTTGCTGTATTAACAAGACCAGAGATTAAAATTGTTGCTACACTTATTCCTTTCGGCATTGCAATTGGATTAATGTGTGAATTTTATAAGAAGTATGCTCAGTATTATAAAGCCTTTTTATTATTAGGATTTATTTTAATAATTCTATTAAATTATGGAATAATTGATACTAAATTGGTTTATCCTATCTTTCATTCAATTGCAGGTTTAACAATTTTCTTCATTCCTATCCTTGCAGTTAGAAACAAATTAGCAGTTAAAGGATTTATTGGTGTTACAATTGGAGGAACAATAATCGGTATTGGTGGAATTGCTCTAGCTTTTCTTGGAGCAGGAAAACCATTATTGGGTATTTTTACTGGAGAATTAGTATTCGCAATTATAACAACTATTTTATTAACTATGACATTAGGATTTACTTATGGATATATTAAACATATAAAAAATCCTATTCAAAACATTATTGACTAAAAAATAAAAAAATAAAAAATGAAAATCACTAGATTTAATTATCTCTTTACCTCAACAAAAG
>JAOZNO010000027.1:0-5253 GCA_029933755.1 Bacteroidales bacterium
ATAAAAAATTCGCAGTAATCGAAAATGAATTTAGTGATCTACCTATTGACGGCGAATTGCAGAAAACTTTGTTGCAATTAATAAAAATGAATTTGGGCTTTGATCATATACTAATTGAAACAACAGGAATTGCAGAACCTGATGTTATTGTCCAGAACATAATTGCTAATGAGGAATTAAAGCAATACTTTTTTATTGATAGTATCTGTTGTTTAATTGATACAATTAATTTCAAGTTGAACCTAAATGAGCGAGAGAACATTAAACAACTAACTACAGCTGACATAGTGCTGATTAACAAAACAGAAACGGCTGATAACGAAACCATTGATCGTATCATTAAAAAAGTTAAAGAATATAACCCAATTTGTGAAACCATAAATACAAAATACGGTGATTATGGCAACTCAAAAATAATGGACAAGCATATTTTTAATGAAACCGATTTTAACGGAACATTTAATAAGCTACAAATAAATTCAGAGCATCATGGCCACCATCACGAAATAAAAACCTTGAGTTTTTTATTAAAAAGTAAATTTGATAAAAAAAATCTCCATGTGGATGGACTATTTTTTACATATTAACCAAAATTCAATCATAAGGGTAAAAGGAATATTAAGTTTTGAAGGCATTTCACGAAAAATGATTTTTCAGGCGGTAAAATCGGCTTATATGCTTGAAGAAGGAAACTTTTGGCAAACTAATGAGGAAAGATCAAATAAAATCATTTTCATTGGCAGAAAACTAGATAAAGAAAGTATTAGAGAAGGTGTTGAATTTTTAGTTTATTAGAAATACATAGCAACAAAAACATGATTGTGATGATAAAGATATGGGAGTAAATGAAAATTCACTTATTTTACTAAATTTAGAAAATATATTTTAATTTTAAATATGCTTGATTTTCATACCATCATTGTATTACTGGTTATTCTTTATATGATTATTTCATTATATACAGGTAATACCCAAGCAATAATCATTTATATCATTAGCATTACAATACTTGGATTATTTGGAGTAGTTTCATCCAAAGAAATTTTATTAGGCTTTGCTAATGAACAAATTGCAACGATATTATTATTAATTATTATTGGTAATATTGTACATAAAACCGGCCTTATAAACCGTGCCTTTGATCTGCTATTTAAAAATACAGTTACAGCGAATGTATTTATACCGAGATTAATGGTTTTTGTTTCTTCTTTTTCAGCTTTTTTCAATAATACTCCTTTAGTAGCTATGATAATGCCTTATATTGATGACTGGGCTACAAAAAACGGTATTAATCAATCCAAATTATTAATCCCCCTTTCTTACGCAGCAATTTTAGGAGGGTCTGCTACTTTAATAGGCACATCAACAAATTTGCTAATAAACGGCATGATGATAGAAACAGGTGAAGAGAGTATGGGTATTTTTGAATTTGCTTATGTTGGACTGCCTATGATTATTGTTGGTATCATTTACATGCTTGTTATTGGAGTTCGATTATTGCCCAATAGACCTTCACCGGGAATTCAGTTCAGCAATAATAAAAGAGAATATATGGTAGAAGTTTTAATCTCAGACAATTCTTCTTTTCATAAAAAATCGGTTGAAGATGCGGGTTTAAGAAACTTAAAAGGATTATTTCTTGTTGAAATTATCAGAAATAATTATCACATACGAGTAAGTCCTAAAAATATATTACAAACCGGGGATAAATTAATTTTTGCTGGTGACACAAAAGAAGTAATTAGTTTAATTGATGAATTTGATGGTTTGGAACTTCCAAAAAACGATTTACTAGTTGAAAAAGATAAGCTTGAAGTGGTAGAAGTTGTGGTTTCGCCTAACTCCAACTTGCAGGATACTAAAGTTAAATTATCGAATTTCAGAAGTCGGTTTGATGCTGCCATTATTGCTGTACACAGAAACGGAGAACACCTTGCAGGAAAAATTGGTAATATCATTTTAAAAGCTGGTGATGTTTTACTGTTGTTTACAAATAAAGGATTTTACACAAGAATTAATGAAAACAGAGATTTTTATTTGATATCCAAGATTAAAGAATACAAACAATACAAACACTGGCAAAGAGCTCTGTTAATATTAAGTTTAATTGGCGTGATTATATTATCTGCACTAAAAATTATAGCGTTATTTAAAGGTTTACTCGCGATCTTAGTATTTATTCTCATCTTCAAAATTGCACGTCTTAATGATTTTAAAAACTCACTTGATCTGAATTTATTAGGCATAGCAGCTTTATCCCTTGCTTTAGGAAAAGCAATAATGAACAGTGGATTGGCAGATTTAATTGCTGGAAACCTAACATTTGTATTGCAGCCATTTGGTATCATTGGATTATTGGCAGGCTTATTTATTATAACAAATCTAATTGCCTCTTACATGACTAATATTACAGCAATTTCTATTATTTTTCCCATTGCCTATTCTATTGGTTCAAATTTAATTAGTGAAGGTGTCATACAATCAGTAATTCCATTTGCATTAATTGTAGCTTATGGTGCTTCTGCAAATTACATTACTCCTGTAGGGTATCTTACGAACATCATGATTTACAGTTCCGGGAGTTACAAATTCAAAGATTTTTTAAAAGTTGGATTCCCTTTAATGTTGTTACATATGATTATTGCAATTAGTATTATTTACTTTATTTACATTAAATAGTCTCTGCAAGAAAACGCCAAATACTACGTTATTCTCGTCTTAATTGTCAGTCATTTACAAAGGTAAACTCTTGAAAATTAAGACTTCAAAAGCCTTGTCTTTAACGTTTTCTTATCAGAGACATAGAAAATGCATAGTTTTCGTGCTAGCACTAAATAGATATCAAAGACTTGAAAAGTGTTAGTTTTCGTACTGATACGAACTAGTTATCTTTTCAAAAAAGAACATTCTTTTTAGATACCGGAACAATGCTACAAATAACATTACTTTATTTGGCATGATGGAATAATGCGAAAACATAAACTTTCAAAATTCATATATATCCAATCATTTCACTATTTTTGCAAAAAAACCTGAATGATAAGAGTAATAAATAAAATATTAACCACGATCTTTTTAATACCGGTAAAGTTTTATCAATGGTTTATTTCGCCAATGTTACCGCAAACCTGCAGACATACACCCACTTGTTCTCAATACACTGTTGAATCATTAAAAAAACACGGCCCATTTACAGGCACATGGCTATCTGTAAGGCGTTTATCAAAATGCCATCCATGGGGTACCTGGGGATATGATCCTGTTCCTGATGAAAATTACAGAATTTTTAATTTTAAAAAATACAAGACAAATAAAAAACATTAAATATTCTTCAAATGATTATAGAAGTATTAAAGCATTCTATTATGATTACTGTTTTTGTAATTGTAATGATGATTGTTATTGAATTCATCAATGTTCAGTCAAAAGGAAACTGGAATGCTTATTTAAAAAAATCAAGCTGGCTACAAATAATTATTGCAGGGATTCTAGGGATTTTTCCTGGCTGTTTGGGTTCATTTGCTGCAGTTTCGCTGTACGTACATAATGTTATAAACTTTGCAGCCTTGGTAACTGTTATGATTGCTACTTCCGGCGATGAAATATTTATCATGTTTGCAATGATGCCTGACACAACAATAAAATTAGTTATTATTATATTTGTAATTGCTGTAATATCAGGCTTTATCATTAACTTTTTCACAAAAAAGAACTATATGTCTGCTCAGCATAAAGAACATGACAAATTAAAAAATGATGAAGCCGTTTGCAGCTGTTATAAACCGTCCTTAATTATATTGCAACTTAAAAAGATAAGTTTTCCCAGGAGTTTAATGTTAATAGGGGTTTCATTATTTATAACTTTTCTGATTTCCGGGGATATTGGTCCGGAAAACTGGGGATGGGAAAAAATCACTTTCTTAATTATTAGTTCAATTGGCGGTTTTATTGTACTAACAACTACAGATCATTTTCTTTTAGAACATATTTGGAAACATGTAATAAAAAAACACATGCTAAAGATGTTTCTATGGACTTTTGGTGCGTTCCTCCTCATTCATTTACTTGAAGACTATATTGATGTTAATCAATGGATTGAAAATAACATTTTAGCGGTATTATTAATTGCTGTTCTGGTTGGTATTATTCCGGAATCGGGTCCGCATATTGTTTTCATTTCTCTTTTTATAAGTGGTGCTATTCCATTTAGCGTTTTGCTTGCAAACTCAATAGTTCAGGATGGACATGGTGCAATCCCATTACTTGCTGAGTCGCAAAAAAGCTTTGTACTTATGAAATTAGTTAATGTAGCAATTGGATTATTAGTAGGAGGTGCTTTGTATTTTGTTGGCTTATAAAAAAGTAAAAACTGACATTCTTGAAAGAAAAAAATTAGCCACTGAAATAAGCACTTTAAAGCAGACTCCAATAGCTAATTTACTAGTTTTTTATTCATGTTCAAAAACTACATTATCAGGATCGTAGTTTATCTTTAATATTGCTTTTTTTGAAATTTCAATACTTTCCTTTGGAATCAATGTACTTCTAAAAGAAATCATTTTCAAATTTGGATTTGAATAAAGATATTTCAAGGTCTTTATACCTGTGTTTGAACAATCAAGTTCTATTAAAGAGCTCACACCTTGCAGAGGGCGTAAGGTTCTGATTTCCGTATCAGAAACATCAAGTATTCGAATACTTTTCAGCTTAGCCAAAGGTGTTAAATCTTCTATATCTGTTTTTGAGCAATTAAATTCATCAAGATTCTGTAGATATTCAATACCTTGTATAGAATACAAAGAAGTATTATCAGAAACATCAAGCTTTATTAAGTTTTTCAGGTTTTTTAAAAAAATAAGTTCATTTATAGTTGCAAAATGAATATCTAATTCCTCTAAAGAAGATAAATTCAATAATGGTCTTAAATTCTTAACCATTGTATTTCCACAATTCAATTTTTTCAGGCTTGTCAAGTTTTCCAAAGGTTTTAAACTGCTTATATTATCATTATCCGAACAATTTATTTCTTTTAAATTCATAAGATTCTCAATACCATCCAATCCTTCCAATCCAGGACAGCTTGTACACTTAAGCCGTTCCAGCAAAACAAGTTGCGAAAGTGGCTTTAAACTAATAATTTCTTTATTTCTTGAACAGTTTATTCTCCTGGTTTTAACAACACGTTCAAGATCTTCGTCACTAGGATTAACTTCTTTTCCTTTAAACTGTTCTTTATAAAAGGCTTGTTTCAAT
>JAOZNO010000027.1:5263-13182 GCA_029933755.1 Bacteroidales bacterium
TAGTGTTCATTAAAAAAAGGCCACCAAGTGGTATCATTATTCTTTTCATTGAAATTTTCATAATAGGTTAATTTCAGTTAATACATTAAATTTACTGCAAAGTATAAATTTTTCAAAACAATCATAACATTTTGATGTGTTTTTAAACTTTATTTATGCCTATCTTTCAATTTATGGTTTTACCATCTTTTTTCTGATAGCAAATTGCTTTGTACTGACATGTAAAACATATAAGCCACTTGGAAGATTATTCGTTTCAAGATATAAAGAATTATTGCCCGTTTTTGTATTATACAATTGCTTTTCTTTGCATAATCTTCCATTAGAGTCATATAAAGATATGTTTAAATCTCCTGAATAATCAGCAAGAGAAATATCTGCCAAAATATAATTCTGAAATGGGTTATTAATTGATTTTAACTCAATTGGATCTATGCTTAGATCTTTAACTGACACAATCGCTCTTTCAAGGACAACATCTAATCTTTTCAACTCTGTATCAGAAAAGCTTACATTATTATATGTTTTTGTAATGAAACCTGCTGCACTATATGAAATATTATAACTCCCTCCCATTATTAATCTGTAATACATACCATTATTTGCATTAGAATATACTCCTGAACTATCTTTGTCATGATTTTCAACAAACATTTTTGCTTTTATTGGATTAGCATCCACATCCGTTATTTTTCCATATAATCCTAAATGTACCCTATCAATATAATTTATAAACGATCGATAATTATAATTCCAAAACTCTGGTAAAATTGAAGCATCAGGTATTTTAAGGGTTGTAAGTTCTATAGTGGTTTCTCTGCTGTGCAAATAGTAATTCACATAATCCTGTCTCCCACCATCTATTGAATACCAGTCTGCACCATGAGTTATTCCATCATCAAACCCTGTCATATACCCAGCACTATTTCCATGTACGGTATCAGCATATTGCCTTGAAAGATTGATATACCAATCGTTATCAGCATGAAGCTTTTCAGATGAATACCAAGTATCCCATGGATAATTCACAACCTCAGCTCCACCATGAAAATTTGCCGAAAGAACAAAAGGATACTTGGTCATAAAATCCATCATATCCAGGGTTTCCTTTTGTCGGGTACCATTTGGGTATTCACCACTCTGGGGGTCAGGAAAATTACGATTCAAATCATAGCCATTTGAATTTGAACGAGTTGCTCCTGTAATTTCCAAATTTCCGGCAGCATAAGTTCCATCAGGGTTTGCTAATGGGTTAATCCATATTTCTGTATTGTCAACAAGTTCTTTTATTCTACTGTCTGTATCATAATTATTAAGCAAATAATCAATTAAGCGGAGCATTAAAGGGTATCCGGTTACCTCATCACCGTGCATTGTAGAGGTGTAGAAAAATGCAGGTTCCTCTTCACTTTGCGAAGCATTGTCAGATATTTTTATACTCAAAACGCTTCTTCCATCTACACTTGTTCCTATTTCCTCTAACTGGCACAAATCAGGGTAATTTGCTACAAACTCATTCATTAAAGAAATATACTGATTATAAGTAGGGTAACAATTCCAATTTTTAACACTATTCAGATCCGGACACATAGTAGCTTCAAGCTTTAGCGAAGGTGGTGTTTGCAACAAATAATCAAGCCCTAATTTTTCAAATTCCTCAATTTGATTTTTAGAAACATAGGCATAAACTTTATTGCTGTTTTTTGTAAAAAAAGGTTTATCAATACTAGAAACCTTATTAAGTTTGTTTAATGTTTTCTGATTAGGAACATCAATCAATAAATAAACCTCACCACGGTCATTTATCTGCTCACTCACCGCTTTTTGCTGTTGCGCCATAACAATCAACGAAAATAAAAGCAACAACAATAAAAACAGGGATTTTAAGATATATGATAATTTAATCAATAAAAATCTATACATAACTAGTGGCTATAAGAGAACTGTAATGATTTGCTAAGGAGGTGCATAGCAACTTTGTTAATTGCCTTAATAACTGCAATTTAAATTCTATGCATTTTGTTTTATCAGTTGCTTTGCACCTTTTTCTTATTAATACTAACTAAGCTCAACAATACAATAATTCCAAATTAAATCCATTCATTCTTTTTAAAACAGGCTTTCAGATATAAAAATAGGAATTTGTAAAAGCCCAGATTTTCAGAACTAATACAAATGCTATTTTATTTTTGTTATTTGCTTTATTGATCCCAGTTCCGGATAGAACTCGATACTGTACGCCCCATTTAAATAAACAGGATTTAATGGATGTACCTCACCAAATTGTGCAAGCATTAGCTTCCTTTCAGCTATAACTTTCTCGTCAATTAACAATCTCACAACACCCATTTCCGGAATTCGATAAAACAGCCCATGAATATCATCATCAATCTCAGCAACTCTTTTTAGATACTCTTGCTTATTATTAAATTTTTTTATTTGGCTAACATTCTGAAATGAGTTAATTTCTATAATAACCGGTGAGCCACTTACATCATTAAATGAAACAACTCCTTTGCTTTTTGAAAAACGGAATAATATAGCCTGAGTAATTTTCTTTGGTGTAGTTGGCAAAAAGTCAAATTTATATGTAAACTCTCTTTTAATCCTCTTTCCCGTAAATAACGACAAGTACTTCTGTTCAAGCCTGTCAATATTCGCTACAATTTCTTTTAGGGCAAGTCCATCAGGCATTGCTTCGGTATAGCCATCACCTACAATAATTGCCGCCCGGTCTTCTCTAAGAGTGTATATTTTTGCAGCCATTGCTTTGGCTCTTTCATATTCAGTTTTTTGTGATTGTACACTTTTGACAAAAGGAACATCATTAAAGTCTAATATGTCCATTTTATTTATTTGTTCTTCTTCCGGATTGAAGTTTAGTGTTTCAATATAATTCTCTGCATTTCCACCTAAATATTTTTGATCATTTACTTCTAAAGCATTTACAGAGCTTATAAGGCCACAGGCTGTTAAGGACAAGCCAATATTATTCAAACTGCCTCCCTGTTCTATTATATAAATATAGTTCGTGTCGGGAACCGCATAGGATGCAAAATCAACTTTTTTTATTGACCATTCTATATAATTACGCGAAATGGCATTTTCAACTCCCAGTAAACTTTTAGCATATTTGCTATAAGGTCCTTTTTTTGAAATGGTTTGAACAAAACGAACATTTACCCTAACTACTGTTTTGGGTAATGCATATAAACTAGAATATCCACGCACACCCTGTGCTTCATTTAAGTTTGTTACATTTACAAGTTGACTCTCAGTTTTACACGAGAAAAAAACAACACTTATTGCAAATAGAAAAACAAAATATTTATTATACTTCATTATTTTTTTATTAATTGGTTTTACTTAAATCCATTATCTCTCATATATTCATATGGGTTATTTATATAATCTTTCGGGTCTTTTAAGCGTTTTCTATTTTCTTCAAACTGCTTAAAAACCTCCTGTTCCTTTTCATCTAATTCATCCTGATTTTCCGCAACTCCATTCACATAGTAAATTTCTTTTACAATTTCTCCTTTAACATCAGAATATATCCATTTTCCATCCCTTCTGTCATTTTTATACCTCCCCCTAATTTTCACTCTTCCACTGTGGTAATACAAATAATAAGCTGAATTTCTTTTGCCATTATCGATTCTGGATTCCAGACGTTTTTTTCCATCATTGTAATATTGTCGCCAAACACCATTTTCCACACCTGCTTTCCAGTTTTTTTCTTCAGAAATACTCCCGTTTTCAAAAAAAGACTTTGAAACACCATTTTTATTACCCATCTTAAAATTTTCTTCAGCTACCTTTTTTCCATTATGTGAATATACCCACAAGCCATCTTTAAATTTCCCAAAATACTTTCCTTCTGCAACTATTTTTCCATTGTCATCATACAATTTAGCATCTGCCCACTCACCTAAATTATCATAAACTAAATAGGCATTAATTTTCCCATTTTCATGATACCTTTTATAATCACCAACAGGTTTATTATCTTTGAATGTCACTTCATAAGCAACTACACCGTTTCTGTATTTTTTTGTCCAAAACCCTTGTTTATGACCTTTATCATCAATTTGATTTACTTTTTCAGTTCGCACATTTAAACCTACCTCTGAACTAATATTCTTTTTGCTTTCCGGATGAAAATCTCTGTACTGGGTTGTGGTATCTTCATATATCTTTACTAAATAATCATAGATAAAGCATGATTTATCTTTATTTTCGCTATAAAAAATTTCATCGCCATACTTAAGTGAAGATTCTTTTAACTCACTATAATTTGTACTATACTGAGTAATAACGACTCCCTTTTTATCAAGTTTTTTTGCTTTTGCAGCATACTTTAAAGCATTTCTTAGATTTTTGCTTTTGTATTTATCATCAGCTATTTTAAATTGTTCAAAATATGCAAGAGAAGCATATAAAGCAGGGAATATTTCTTTTGGCTCCTTTTTAATTGACTTTAATGATGACTCAATACATTTTTCGTACTTTTTTTCATCAAAATAAGACTTTAACTTCTTATATTCCTTATTTTGAGCGAATAAAGATGATGATAGTGCTAGTACAATAGTAATTGACAATAATTTAATTCCCATTTCAAAAGTATTTGTATGTATTAAACTAAGTTTGCACTTAAATTATTATGAATGGCTGTAGTATAAATCATTGTGGGTAAAATAATATTATTAAAAATTGTAAATCCTAATGGAATGTTAGAATATTGGAAGGACGTAAAGCTTGCTTCATGTTTTCCAATTTTCCATTCATCCATCATTCCAATAAAGTAATGATTATTAGACAAATAGATATATAAGACCCACAAAATATTATATCATAGCCTTATGAATTAAACACAATTCATAAATCTACATTTCAAGGAGTATCTCGCGATAAGCGTTTTGCTAAATTATCAGTAGTTGATATTTCAACAAATGAAGCTCCTTTTCCAGCACCAAAATTGCCAGCTATAATTGCCAGCAAGTCATTTGATTTAATTTTGCCTTCATTTATAAGTACACTTGTTAGAATATGATAAAATTCATCGGTTGAATTTCTTTGACTGATAAAATATGTTTTCACTCCATAAGATAAAGCTAATTCGCGCATTAATTTTTTACCATAGCAAAATGCTAATATTGGCAATTTCCCCCTAAAAGCAGCAAGATTTCTAATAGTCCGCCCTGTCATACTATCTGAAACTAAAGCTCGAACAGGTAACTGAACTGAGGCATACACAGCTGTTTTTGCTAAAAAACCAGAAACTTTATTGTGTAATGCATCATCAGAAGGATCTTTATGTGCCCTTTTATCCTTTTCAACCGTTTGGGCAATTCTGCTCATTGTTTTTACTGCTTCAACCGGGTATTCTCCATATGCTGTTTCTCCACTTAACATAATGGCATCAGTCCCATCATATATGGCATTCGCCACATCACTCACTTCTGCTCTTGTCGGACGTGGATTTTCAATCATCGTATGCAACATTTGTGTGGCAACAATAACTGGTTTTCTTCTGTTCATACATTTATTTTCGAGTAATTTCTGCACACCCGGTATTTCCTCAGCAGGAATTTCAATACCTAAATCGCCACGAGCCACCATTATCCCATAGCAGTAATCCAGTATTTCATCAATATTATCGACTCCTTGCCTATTTTCAATTTTTGCAATTATTTTAATATCACTTTTCCGCTTATCCAAATGTTCCTGAACCGCAAACAGGTCTTCTTTTGAACGAACAAATGAATGTGCAATAAAACTCACATCCTGATCAATTGCAAAATTGATAAAACGTATATCTTTTTCACTTACTGAAGGTAAAGAAAACGAAACACCAGGAACATTTATACTCTTTCTACTACCCAGTTCACCATCATTTTCTATTCTGCAAATTAGTTCTTGATCATTTTTATCAATAACCGTGAAAGACAATTCTCCATCATCAATCAAAATATTACTTTTTACAGGTGTGTCATCAACAAAACCCTCATAGTTTGCACAGATACATGTACTCGTTGTTTTCTTATCCGGATTACCTCTAAAAATAATGGTTTCTCCCTCTTTTAAAGAAATTTTATTGTCCGAAACGGTTGTTCTTATTTCAGGTCCTTTCGTATCAATTAAAATAGGTATCCTTTCAGAAACTAATCGTACATTATTGATTACTTTTAGTGCATCATCAGTTGTTTGATGTGCTGTATTTAATCTCACGACATTCATTCCGGCCTCAAACAGTTCTTTAAGGAATGAAACATCACATTTTTTATCTGAGATGGTGGCAACAATTTTCGTTTGCTTTAGTAACATAGTTGTTATTTTTTATTTATTTTACCACAAAGGAACACATAGTTCACATAGGGTTTTTTAAATGATTTATCTTTCAGGTAAATTTGCAAAAATGTCATTAACTATTGGAATAACTCCATCAATTAGTTTTGTAACATTATAATTAATTAACAGCCCTTTAGGCTTTTCTGCAAGTTTTAGGTATGTAATTAATTGAGCTTCAAATATGGGATGCATTTCATTTACTGATTTTAATTCAACGATTATAATATCATTAACTAACAAGTCAATTTTTAAATCATTTTTTACTTGTTTCCCTTTATAAATAACGGGTACAGATACTTGTCGTTTTGGATATAACCCTTTAAATTTCAGTTCTTCAAACAAGCATTCTTCATATATAGATTCTAACAACCCAGGGTCTAACTGTTTATGCACTTCAATAGCAGCACTTATAATTTTATAATTAAGATCCTTTATATATTGTTTTGTTATCCTCATTCCTAATTTATTTGCTTATTAGTACAAGATTCATAAAGTCCTTTTCTACGTGCTCTTTGTGTCCTATGTGGTGCATTTCTATTTAACCTCAAGAAAACTTATTATATTCTTTTCAACTCTTTCAGAAACATTTTCACTATCTGCTTTCACAAACTTTTCACCAATAATACTTTCGTATAGTTCAATATACCTTTCTGATACCTGCCGAACAAATTCTTCCGACATTTCCGGCATCTCTTGTCCATCAAGTCCTTGAAAACCTTGTTCTGATAGCCACTCTCTTACAAACTCTTTTGATAATTGCTTTTGGTTTTGGCCATTTGCCTGTCTTTCTTCATAACCATCAGTATAAAAATACCTTGAAGAATCCGGCGTATGTATTTCATCAATCAAATATATTTTACCATCTTTTTTACCAAACTCATATTTAGTATCAACTAAAATTAATCCTTTATCAGCAGCTATTTCAGTTCCACGCTGAAATAATTCAAGTGAATACTTTTCCAATTGTACATATTCTTCTTCAGTAACTAGTCCGGAAGATATTATTTCCTCACGCGAAATATCCTCGTCATGTTCACCTTGCTCTGCTTTTGTAGTTGGGGTAAGAATTGGGGACTCAAACTTTTGATGCTCTTTCATTCCATCAGGAATTGCCACACCACAAATTGAACGACTCCCTTTTTTATATGAACGCCACGAGCTACCTGTTAAATAGCCACGTACAATCATTTCAACCGGATATGTTTCACAAACATGACCAATAGTAACCATAGGGTCAGGTGTTGCAATTTTCCAATTGGGAACTATATCTGCTGTTGCATCTAAAAACTTTGCAGCAATCTGGTTTAACACTTGTCCTTTATAAGGAATTCCCACAGGTAAAACATAATCATATGCTGAAATCCTATCAGACACGACCATTACAAGTAGCTTGTCGTCAATATTATAAACATCGCGCACCTTCCCTTTGTAAAAGCTTTTTTGTTTTGGAAAATTAAAATTTGTTGCAATTGCTGACTTGCTCATTTGTTGCGTAATTAGATTGTTTTTTGAATTTCACACAAAATTACGCTTTTAAGGGATGATTAAAAAATTTAAATCCCTTGGGT
>JAOZNO010000585.1 GCA_029933755.1 Bacteroidales bacterium
TTCTCAAAGTATGCTTCTTGGTACCTGGAAGTATGATAAAAAAGTAAAAGAGTTAATAATAGATGCTCCAAAAATTGATGAGTTTAACGGTAAATACAAAGTAGAAAAACAAAGAAACGTATTGATTATAACAAAAAAATCTGCTAAACTTTTCTTTAACAGGATAGACCGAGATAAAATAACTAAAGAAAACAAAGCTTCTGGTCTTATTGGTTTATGGAAAATTGAGATCGATTATTCTAATGACATGGTTGTTGAGGAAGTAGCTGAAGAGGTCACAGAAGGAGTAACCGAGGAGGAGGTAGTTGAACAAGTCGTTGAGGAAGAGACAAGTGAATACAATCTTGAGGAATATGTAGAGGTAAATTACTTTTTATTAAAAAGCTCAAATTTATATAATTACGGTCAGGGAAATGGCGGATCTTCAGGTATGTGGATTTTGAATAAAAAGGAAAAAACATTTACTATTATTGGTAGATATATTCAGTTTTCTGGTGTTAATAAGGTAATTGAAATCAGCGATAAAAAAATTGTTTTTAAGGATAAAAACGGAAAGAAATATACGGCAATCAGAACAGAACAAGATGCTAAAAATTATGATAAATTAAACTTCAAAGAAGATGAATATTTTGATATAACAGAAGACAGCAGAAGTGCTAAATTAGAAATTGATGTTTCAAAACTTCCGTGGAACGACTTTTATACCAATATTGAATATCTAAAAAAGATAAAAACTTTAAAATATACTTGTCTAAAGCCACTTGAGCAATTTGAATTGTTTGAAAAAACAGAATTATCAACATCTGTAAAATATAATCAAGAAGAAAATATTATAGAAATAGATGATATTTTTTATAACGGACAGATGGGTGATAATGCAAACAAATTAACTTATGGCGAATTAGATTTTTTTAAAAAACCTATGTTCCACCCCTATTTTATCTTTGAAAAATTTCTTTCGGGAAAAATAAAAGGGGAAGAAACAATAACTACACCTGCAGGAACTTTCATTTGTACTGTAATAGAAGGTTATTACGATTGGGATAAAAAAACAAAATTGTGGATGATTAATGATAAACCCGGGATATACGCAAAAATAATTAAATCAGATAAAAAACCATGGGGTGATTATGATCATTTAAGCTTTATTTTAAAAGAAATAATAGAATAAAATGTTAGAAGAAAAAAATATAAATAAATTCGAGAATCCTTATTACGCTAAAAGAGAAGTTACTGGCCCTGATGGCGAGAAGTTTATTGTTGACCCGATTAAGGATTATTTTAGCGATGAGCGTCCACAGGTTCACCAACCTAACAGCATTCCTGTTGTTGAGAAATTTTTGAACTGGGCACGTGCAGAATCGCTTTGGGTTTTAGGTTTTGGTACCGGTTGTGGTAGTATTGAAATCCCACCACTGATGACACCTCGTTTTGATGCATTTCGCTTTGGTATACAATCACGACCAACTCCGCGTCAATCTAATGTATTTATTATTTCAGGATATTTGGCCGTAAAAACATTAAAGCGTGTGATACGTAGTTACGAACAAATGCCTAATCCGAAATATGTTTTAGCTTTAGGAAGCTGTACGATTAATGGTGGTATGTACTTCGATAGTTACAATACAATTAATCGCTTAGACCAATACATGCCCGTTGATGTTTATGTAGCTGGTTGTATGCCTCGGCCTGAAGCTTTGTTAGCAGGTTTTAATAAATTAAAAGAGTTGATTAAAGACGGAAAAGGAGAAAAAGCCAACGAATATTCTGAAAATTTTGATTGGTATAAAGCCAACCAAAAGAAAATCATTAAAGATTGGAACATGCCGGATTACAACTGGTAAAACGATTGTTTATTTGTTGATTCGGTGATTTGTTTATACTTCAAATAACCAAATAAACAGATAACCAAATAAACAACTGAAAGAGATGAAAAACTTAATAGATAAAGTATCAAAAGCATTTGAATTAAAGGACGTAGTATATCAACGTTCTGATTTAACTTTTGCTACAGCAAACAAAGAAAATGTAATTAGCTTAGTTACGCATTTGCGTGATTACGAAGGCTTTTCGCACTTTGTTTTGCTTTCATGTGTGGATTGGATTGAAGATAATGTATTTCAATTGACTTATATTTTGAATAATCCTACAGAAAAATACGATTTGGCTATTCGTTGTATGATTGACCGCGAGGAAGCTACGATGACTTCAGCTCATCATCTTTGGAAACAGATTGCTACTTATCAGCGTGAATTGAAAGAAATGTATGGAATTGATTTTCCAGGCAGTCCGCGAGTAAATGAAAGTTTCATTTTGGAAGGTTGGGATGATATGCCGCCAATGCGTCGTGATTTTGACACGAAACAATACTCTGCTGATACATTTTTCCCACGAGAGCGTCCAGAAACGAATGACCCAACGGAGCATATGAAAAAGCAATTGCACCCTAAAGATTGGGACGAAAAGAGAATTAAATAATTATTGAATTGTTTTTGATGATTTGGTGATGTGTTTATTTGATAATTTGGTAAGGTAAATGATATTTCAAATAACCGAATAAACAAATAAACAGATAAACATAAAAAAAATAAAATGAGTTTACTTAATATCGAAACCGACAGAAGCAAATATCCTCAAGTAGGAAAAGACGGCAAGTTGGATATTGATTTGGATTCGCATAAATATGTGAAACTTTGGCAAGGGCCAAACCACCCTGGTGTTACCGGTAATATGGCAATTGAGCTTACCCTTGCAGGCGATGAAATTGTGGATGCCAAAACTCATGTGGGTTATTTGCACCGTGGTTTTGAAAAATTAATAGAGCGTCGTTTATTTGTACAAGGTTTACCTACCAGTATTCGTATGTGTGTGGCTGAGCCTGATTCAAACGAGTATATTTATTGTGCATGTGTTGAGCAATTAGCTGGTATTGAGATTCCGGAAATGGCAAAATGGCTTCGTACTTTACAGCTAGAAATGGCACGTTTGCAGGGACTACTTCGGGTTGTTCCCGGGCAAGGTGGTACTTTTGCTTTAGGAATGGGCGTACAATGGGGTGTTTACATGCGCGAATTAATCCTTGACCGTTTTGAAGAACTAACCGGAGGACGTGTTTATCATATGTTTATGACTCCTGGTGGTGTACGTGGATTGCTACCTGATGGTTTCAAAAAACGCATGGAAGAAAACCTCAAGGAAATTGACAAATTTGTGGTAAGAATTGATGACCTGATGTTCAGTAATGCTGTATTTAAAAAACGTGCTAAAGATGTTGGCGTACTTGACCCAAGCTGGGTTGATAAATATGGTGTAGTTGGTTTTGCTGCACGTTCTGCAGGTTTTAAACGAGATGTACGTAAAGATTATCCTTATTTAGTGTATGATCAGTTAGATTTTGAACCTAAGGTTATGAATCATTCTGATATATATAACCGAAACAGGGTTCGTTGGCACGATTTAATAATGACCGTAGATTTAATTCGTCAGATTTTGGCTA
>JAOZNO010000586.1 GCA_029933755.1 Bacteroidales bacterium
AAAATCAGTGAATTAACTCATTTACAATATTTTATATGCATGCATAGGATTGTTTGAAATGGAGCGGGAGAATAAAATTGTTATTTATTAGTAGGTATACAAATGATGAAATTACTGCCAGTATTTATTTTACTTTCTACTTTTATGCTTCCTCCATTTTTTTCAATAAACTCTTTACATAAAATAAGGCCTAATCCTGTTCCTTTTTCACCAGAGGTTCCTTTTGTCTTTAATCTTGCATCAGTACGAAATAGCTTTTTTAAATCTTCCTCTGGAATACCAATTCCTGAATCACTTACTATTATTTCTATATAGGAATTTATTTTTTTAGTTTTAATTTCAATTACATCATCACTGTTCGAAAATTTTATAGCGTTATTAATGAAGTTTCTAATTATTGCACTAAGCATTTCCCGATCTGCATATACCTGTATGTTATTATGAATATTTACGATAATATTTATTCCTTTTTTCTCTGCAGCAACCTGATATAAATTTATATTTTCTGTAATAACTTTTGAAATATCAAATTGAATTCGGTTAATTTTTATATGTCCTTTTTGTAAGCTTGACCAGGTTAAAAGGTTGTCAAGTAAACTATATATTTGGTTTGCAGACATATTGATTTTTTGTAGTATTTCAATTCTATCCTCTTCATTAGTGTTTTTGTAATTTTTAACAATAAATTCACTAATGGAAAGTAGACTGGCAAATGGGTTTTTTAGATCGTGAGAAATGATTGAAAAAAATTTATCTTTAGTTGCATTTAGTCGTTTTAGTTTTAATTCTGATTCGATAAGTTTTTTATTAGTGGTTTTTAAATATTTGTTAATATCAACTTTTTCTTCCAAACTTTTTTTTAATTCTTCTTTTTGCTTAGATATTAATTTTGTTCTTTTTGTTACAGATTTTTCTAAACGCTTATTATATTTACTTAGTTCAACTATTAATTTTTTCATCTTAATAGTTTGTGCTCTTATCGTTTTATTTTGAAAATAACTTCTAATTGCTTCTGCAATAGTTAAGTTTAGATCTGTAAAATCCCAGGGTTTAGAAATATATCTATACAAATGGGCATTATTAACTGCATGGCCAATCTCTTCTGTATCTGCCTGACCTGTTAGCATTATTTTATTAGTATATGGTGAAATTTTATGAATTTTGGATAATACTTCATCACCTTTCATGTTCGGCATAATTTGATCTACAATTACAACCGGCAAGCTTATTCCATCCCGAATCAATTTATTTACAATTATAAGTGCTTCAATTCCATTCTCAACAGTTTCAATATTATATTCTCTGCCAAAATTGATTTTTAGTTGTGTCTTGAGACTGGTCAAGACAATTTTTTCATCATCTATACATAATATGACTGATTTTTTCATCTATTTTATGTATTAAATCTTAAAACCCATAACTAAGATATCATCTAATTGATTATAGCCTTTTTTCCAGTTATCAATGGTTTGATTTAGAATTCTTTTTTGCTCAATCATTGAATTTTCATGTATATCCATTAATAAATTTTTAAATGTTTTGCTTGAGAATTTTTTATTCTTTTTGCCACCAAACTGATCGGCATAGCCATCGGTAAAAATATAGAAAACATCACCGGTTTGTATCTCAAAATTATGATTGGTGAAAGTTGGTTTTTCTTTTACATATATTCCTACAGGCATCCTGTCAGCAACTGTTTCTACAAGATTGTTATCGCGAATCATATATAGTGAATTGTAGGATCCTGAATATTGCATACTTTTATTTTTTGTATCAATTACACAAATTGCCATATCCATTCCTTCTAATGGTTCCCCTTTTTTACCGGTTTGACGTAATGATTTTTTGACTTCCACTCTTAATTCATTCAAAACCTGATTTGCTTGTGTGATTTCTCTTTTTCTTACAATTTCATTAATAAAAGAAATACCTAACATTGACATAAAAGCACCCGGAACACCATGCCCACTACAATCAGCTGCAATTATTATAATATGCTCATTTATTTGCCTGATCCAGTAAAAATCACCACTGACAATATCTTTTGGTTTAAATAATATAAAATTTTCATGTAAAAGTTCATTAATATAAGCCTCTGGTGGTAATAATGCATCTTGTATCAATTTTGCATACTCAATGCTATCAGTTATAGCGATATTTTTATTTATCAGTTCTTGATTTAGTATTTCAATTTTTTCAAAATTCTTTTTTAAGTCATCTTTTTGCCTGACAACTTCAACAGTTCTAAGTTTTACTTTTTCCTCCAGATCCTCACTATATTCTTTTAGTTGATTTACAAGTTTTTCAAGTTCTGTATTTTGTGCCTTTATTGTTTTATCTTTAAAAAAACTCCTGATTGCTTCAGCAATAGTTAAATTTAAATCCGTTGCGTCCCATGGTTTTGAAATATAACGGTATAAATTAGCTTGATTTACTGCTTTCCCAACTGCTTCGGCGTCTGCCTGACCGGTAAGCATTATATTATGAGTTTGCGGGGAGATTTGACAAATTTTGGTCAAAAGTTCATCGCCTTTCATTCCCGGCATAATTTGATCAGCGATCACTACCGGTAGTTCAATTTTGTTTTTAAGCAATTCATTTACAATTTCTATTGCCTCTTCACCACTTTCAGCAATTTCAATACGATGTTGATTCGCAAATCCGTTTTTCAGTTGTGCTTTCAGACTGGTAAGAACTACCTTTTCATCATCTACACATAATATAACTGCTTTGTTCATTGGTTTAATTTTAAATTTATAATCTAAAATTTAAAGAAGCACTATCCTGAATAATTCCCCGCTAAGGCGGGGCAGGCTATGCGTTTTTTCTTTGTTGGAATTGAGGCGTCAAATCTTAAAGCTGTATGCTTATACTGCAAGAGGTTTGCAACAGCTTGTCCCGAACTTGATTCGGGAAAGAGTCCGACAAAGAAAAATGCACCTTTGGTAAATTTATTATTTTTAAATATTTTTACTATTTTGGTTTAAATTACATATTTACAGACAATTAGTAAAACATCTAATAAGTTTATGAATCTTTAGCTCATGCGTAGCATAATTAATCAGGCTATAGTAAAAATAGCTTTTTTAAGCCGGATCTAATTACATCCACCAACTCATTTTCTGTCCATGGTTTGTTAATGCAATGATACAAGTTGGCATTTTTTTGAGCATTTGAAATCGCATGATTATCTGCCATGCCTGTAAGCATAATTTTAATGATTTTAGGATGAGTTTCGTGAATTTTTATAAGAAATTCATCCCCTTTTATTCCGGGCATTAACCAATCTGAAACAATAATAATAATAACTGAGTCATCATGAATTAGTTCTTCAACTAACTTGAATCCTTCCTGCGCATTTTCAGCAAATTCATAGCAGAATTTTTTTCCAAAGTTCCTTTTTAGTTGTGATTTTAAACTGGTTAAAATCATCTGTTCGTCATCGATACATAGAATAACTCTCTTCATCTGTTTCTATTTAATTATTTTCAAGTTC
>JAOZNO010000587.1 GCA_029933755.1 Bacteroidales bacterium
ACAAATGAAAAAAACTATAATTATTCTTTGGCTAGGTTTTTTGTCCCTGCAAGCTATTGCACAAAAAATTACACCAACAAGTATTTCTATTGAAAATGGTAAAATCGCTATTATTTTCACAGTAAAAGATCTTGGAAATAAAAAAATCGCAGCTAAACTTTACACTTCTATTGATAATTATAAAAACCCGGTAAAAGAAGTTAGCGGAAATATTGGTACTGATATCTCACAGGGTGAAAATACAGTATATTGGGATTATAAAAAAGAGGGTGTCCGCTTGCCTGATGACATTGATTTTGAAATAAAAGCTACTACATTGAAACTACAATACACCTCTGTTTTTACTCATAACAAACACTTTTTTATGATACCCGCTGAAATAGGTAAAAAAATAAACAATGAAATAATTTGGCGGTCAAATAATTTAAAAAAAGAGGTAATTGTTGAATTATATTTGGATGGAAGCAAAAGTATGGTACTGGATATTATAAAAAACACAGGGAAATATCAATGGCAACCAGCCTCAGCTATTGGTACCGATAAAAATTATCAAATAATGATTGTAAGCAATGATGATAAAGAAGATTACATAATAAGTAATCATTTTGAGATTGTTAAGGGTAAAGTAAATAATGATGAGTTTGATTACCAACATGTATTTAAAGTAGAACCTTTATTAGTTAGGGGTGAAGAAACTATTATTGATTGGTCTGGGGCACTATTTGCCGATGAATATCAAATAAGTTTATATTTGAAATCTGAATTTGATCGTTTAATTGGCATAAGTAAAAAATCAAATTTAGCATGGAAGATACCATCAAATATTGAAAAAGATAAAAAATATCAAATAAAAATAGAAGATACAAAAAAAGCTTCAAACTATATAATTAGCAATCTCGTAGATATCGATGAATCAAGAAAATTCCTTAAGAAAAAGAATGAAGCTTCCATCGAGAATGAAATTGAAGTAAACAAAACCATTGAACGTGGCTCTAAGCTCCTGATTATTTTCGACGAGGAAATAAGATCTAAATATGTGATTGTTGAATTACATCAGAATGGGGAATTAGTTAAAAAAATTGACATAGTCGAAAACATAGGACATTATAAGTGGGAGATCCCAAATAAGGAAGATAAAGGGAAAAAATATCGTTTAAAGATTGTTGATAAAGACAATCCAGGAAGTTTTATTTATACAACAGAATTTAAAATTGAAAAATAATGAACTCTTATAGAGGCATTTTATAAAAACATTAATCATTCCAAAACAAGGATGTAGTTAAATATCAGCCTATTAACTTATATTTGAGTAATGAAAAATAAACTTTTCTTATCAGTTTTGGCTTTTATGCTTTTTGCTAACTTTTCGTTTGCACAGGAAATAAAAAGCACTAGAATAAGTCTTAGTACTAAGAATAATAAAAACAGGATCAGCCTTATTGTAGATACCGTACCACCGGATGTTAAATTTACGCATCCACACTTATCGCGGGGATTTACAGTTATGACTACAAACCCGAATACAGAATTAATAGGTTTAATTACGGACAGGACAGGTGTTAAGTTTTTCAAAATTAATGGCATCCCTGTCAAATTTGATAAAGAAGGTGCTTTTGCACATATGCTTAGGCTTGAAGAGGGCGACCAAACAATTACGGTTGAGGCAATGGACAATACCGGGCATTACATGAAAGAACAATTCACTATTGAGCATAAGCCCAAAATAAAAAAAGTTATTGAGGAAGACCTTATAGTAACCACCGGAAAATATTATGCTTTGATAATTGGTGTTAACGAATATCCTGACTTGTCAATTAATAGTTTGGACAAACCTATAAGAGATGCGCAAAATCTTTATGATGTATTAGTTGCCAACTATACCTTTTATAAAGAAGATATGTTATTTCTGAAAAATCCGACAAGGTCAGAAATAATTGAAGCTCTTGATAAATATGCAGACTTAGTACAACCGGATGATAATTTTTTATTATTTTATGCCGGGCACGGATATTGGGATGAGCAAGCCAGTACTGGCTATTGGTTACCGTCTGATTGCAAACAAAGTTCTAAAGCAAACTGGTTTGGTAATAGCACTTTAAAGGATTATTTAAAAGAGGTTAATTCCATGCATACCTTATTAATTGCTGATGCTTGTTTTAGTGGCGGAATATTTAAAACCCGAAGTGCTTTTAATGATGCCCCAGCTTCAATTAATTTACTTTATGAGTTGCCCAGTCGGAAAGCCATGACCAGCGGAACAATGACTGAAGTGCCTGACGAAAGTGCGTTTATTAAGTACTTGGTAAAACGATTAAAACAGAATACAAAAAAATATCTTTCTTCCGAGCAACTATTTAGTAGTTTCCGTGAAGTCGTAATTGATGATAGTGATGTTGTTCCTCAATATGGTAAAATAAAAAATGTTGGTGATGATGGAGGGGATTTTATTTTCATAAAAAAATAATATATCCCCAACGACTCCTTAGCCTGAATAATTACAAACTATTAAAAGTGAAACTTGTAAATTTATGAACCTTTAGCTCATGCGTAGCATAATTAATCAGGTTAAAGCAATATATTTGTTAAATTAACCATTAAAACATATAATAATGAAAAAAACAATAATTATTTTTTGCTTAAGTTTTTTATCTTTTCAAGGTATTGCTCAGGAAACTGATTCCACAAGCTCCAACTCAAGTTTGGATTTGGGTGCTGATTTGGTAAGCAGATTCGTTTGGCGTGGAATGACTTTAAGTGCCGCAGCGGCTGTACAACCTTATATAGAGTATTCTTATAAAGGATTAACTGTAGGTTCATGGGCATCCTATACATTAGCTAAAGATCCGTACCAGGAAATTGATCTGTATATATCCTATAATAAGAGTGTCTTTACTTTAACATTAAATGATTATTTTGTTATTCTTGATTCCATCGGTACAAGAAGTGGCTATCTTGATCTTAACCAACAGTCAACACAGCACGCTTTAGAAGGAATACTCGAAATTTCAGATATTCCTAATGTACCATTAAGTCTAACTGTAGGGGTGATGCTTTATGGTGCTGATTTGGATATGAATGATGAAAATTATTATTCAACATATATTGAATTAGATTATAATTTTGCTATAGGAGAAACAGAAGCAAGTGCTTTTATTGGAATTACACCCTCTGAAGGGCTTTATGCAGATGATTTTAGTATTGTTAATTTGGGTATAAATGTATCCAGAGAAATAAATGTCACCGATAAGTTTTCAGTTCCTCTATTTGGGTCTTTAAGCATTAATCCTGATTCGGAAAATATCTTTTTTGTAGTTGGTGTTTCCTTTTAAATCAGTGAGACTATTATTTCAGAGCCTCGAATATCGGGAAGCGTTAGTAAACTGAAATAATTAAGTCGAACTGATCCCGAGCGTGGTTACTGAGCGAAGTCGAAGTAAAGTCGAGGGATCTCATGGGTTTTATTCCCCGCATCTTGATGCGCTAATAAACATC
>JAOZNO010000588.1 GCA_029933755.1 Bacteroidales bacterium
TTGGGCTATTGATTATCGCACCCTTGGTGCTAAAACACAAATCACAGAACATCTAAACCATAGCCATGTTAATTACTAATAACCAGTATACTAATTACTTGCCAGATATATACATTGTAGATATTAAAAATATCCCAGACAAGCTAAACTTCAACGACAATATACTGTAACTATTTTATGCAGTGGTAGGTAAAGTAAAAATAAAATTAGTTCCCTTCCCTTTTTCACTAATAATTTTATAATCTCCTTTATTCATTTTTATAAACTCAAAACACAACTGTAAGCCAAGACCTGAGCCTTTTTCTCCCTGAGTACCTGAATCAGAATAGTATTTATCTGTGTCTAATATTTTACTTTTAACATCCGGACTCATACCAACACCTTTATCACAAACTGAAATCTCAACCAAACCATTAGTCTTTTCAGCTTTAATTTTTATTAAGCCTGCTTCATTAGAATACTTAATTGCATTAGAAACTAAGTTTCTTAATATGGTATCCAGTGTGTTATAATCAGCAAAAACCTCAATATTGCTTTCTATTTCCACCAACATATTAATATTTTTTTTACAGGTAGTTTCTTTTAGTAATTTTACAGTATTATCCGTAATTTTTAATAATGATAAGTTTGCTGGTTCATAGTTAATTATACCTTGCTCATTATTTGCCCATACCAGCAAATTCTCAAGAAGAGTAAAGGTTGCTACGGCACTATCCCTGGTTAAAGCCAACAGGTTGTGTCGCTGAACTTCACCTAACTGGTCATCCATAGCCAGAGAAACAATAGAACTAATAGTTCCAACAGGTCCACGTAAATCATGACCAATTATAGAAAACATTTTATCCTTAAATTCAGTGGCTTTTTCTAACTTGTTAACAGACTCCTGTAGTTTTTGCTTATTGCTTTCAAGATCTTTTGTTTTATCATATAACAAAAAATTTATTTCTTGAAGATTCTTCCCCTGATTATGAATTTCTTTATTTTGTTCGGTTAATAATGTTTTTGACTTTAGTAAGTTTCTTCTACTTTTATTAAGTAAAAACAAAAAAGCAATAAAAAGCACCAAAAGTACGGCAAAGGCAGCAATAAGAATGTACTGGTTTTGAATTTCCACCTTATTTGCTTTCAATTGTATATTTTTCAGTTGTTCTTCTTTCCTAAGGGTGTTGTTTTCTTGCTCCTTCTTTTCAGTTTCATATCTGGTTTGCATTTCTGCAATTTGCTTACTGCTTTTTTCATTAAAAATACTATCCTTTAGAGCACTTGCTTTTTTAAAATACAATAAAGCAGCATCCTTTGAACCAGACACTTCATACAATTTAGAAAGAAGAAAATAATTATCCTTAGATATGTCCTGATAGTTTTGCCCTATTGAAATATACAAACTTTGAGATACTGCTGTTCTTGCTGGATTGTAGTTCTTTCTTTCAAAATATGCATTTGCCAGTGAGCTTAAAGCCTGGGCTAAATGATGCTGACTATCAACCTGTCTTGCTGTTTTCACTGATAAATTATAATAGTGTATTGCCTCACTAAAATCTTTCATTCCAAGGTAAGCATCTCCAATATTACGGTAACTGAAGGCTACCCCTATCTTTTTTGAAATCTTCACATAATTAGCTAAGGCATTTTCAAAATTTAATAATGCCTTTTCATTTTCATTTCTTAACAGGTATATTTTTCCAATATTAATATATGAATAGGCTAAGCCATATGAATATTTTTCTTTTCGAGCAAGCACTAAACCTTCCTGATAATTACCCATTGCTTTATCATTCTGCCCCCACTCCTGGTATATTAAACCAATGTTATTAATTATTAGAACTTGTTTTTTACTATTTCCTGTTTCTAATGCATATTTCAATGATTTTTCAAAGTACTCAAAAGCTTTATTAAAATCCCCAATCCCCCAGTATATTGCACCTAAACTATTTAATGCTGCACCTATTGCCAGGGCATCATTAACGACTTTGCTTAATTCTAAAGATTTCCTATAATGTTTTTCGGCATCTATTAAATTTCCCATACGCCAGTGCATAACGGCTACACCATTCCCGCTTTTAATAATTCCGGCAGTATCTTTTATTTCCTGCCTGTTTTTCAATGATTTTTCATAAAAATCTAAGGATTTCTGAAAATTATTTAACCGGTAATATATATCACCTAATTGAAAATTGATATCTGCAATTTCTGAAACATTAGCAAGATCTTTAAATAAAAGAATTGCAGATTCATAACTCGAAATGGCATAAGTATATTTATTAAAGGACTGGAAAAGCTTTGCTTCATTTTTTTTCGCAAAAGCTAAATATTTAGGCTTAATTATGGTTTTAGATAGTAACAAAGCACTATCTGCATAAGCAAATTTTTGTATGGAGTCTTCTTTTGCAATTTCACTACTCAGTTTAATAAATAGTAATATTTTGGATGTATCCTGAGTACTTGTGGCTAAAAGCTCTGTTAAACTATCCGTATTGTGTGCTTTTTGAGAAAAAACAAGCTGTGGAAACACAAGGAGACACAATAAAATTAACATTTTTCGTAAAAAACCCATTGATTTTATTTTTATGCAAATTAACAAAAAATAGCTTATTAACAACTAATTAATTAGTGTTTGTCCATAAAGTCAGCGTTTTTCATGTTTTACTATTTTGAAAGAAGAACAGTATTCAGCTTACAGTAAACAGACATAGAGCTACTGCTTACTGTAAGCTGTCTACTGCCAAGTTCTACAAAACTTTTAATTAGTTTCACATACTAAAAAACTTTAAAAAGAGATATTATAGACGAACTAATTAAATTAATCATGTAGTAGGGATCAAAATTTGCATTACGCACATATGTTCATTACTTTTGTTAAAAAAACATGAATAGTATTCAAATAAAGCCAATTGGAATAATTCATTCACCCTATAAAAATGCTGATGGAATTCCAATACAGGGCCGTTTTAAAGATAATGTTGAAGCTTTTGCTGAAGTTTCAAAGAAATACGAATTAGGTTTGAAAGATTTGGACGGTTTCAGTCACGCCATTTTAATTTACCATTTTCACAACGAAACAGAGGAAAAGATAGTGGCTCACCCCTATTTAGAAAAAGAAAGTCATGGCATTTTTGCTGTACGAAGTCCATATAGGCCAAATAGGATAGGCTTTTCAATTGTTAAAATCCAGAGAGTAATTGAAAATAAATTATTTTTCACAGAAGTGGATGTGTTTGACCAAACACCTTTGATTGACATAAAGCCTTATGTTGAGTTTTTTGACAAACGAGAAAATGTTAAATCAGGCTGGGTAGAAAAGCATTTTCAAAAAGGGACTCCAAAACAAACTATATTATAATTAGTGTTTGACCGAAAACTCCAATTTCGTCGTTATGCTCATCTTAAAATCCAGTCACTTACATGAGTAAACTCCTGATTTTTAAGATTTCACAAGCCTAGAACTTGGAGCTTTCCATTCAAACACTTCATTTCCGTTCAGGCACTAATTA
>JAOZNO010000589.1 GCA_029933755.1 Bacteroidales bacterium
TTCACCAAGTCGTTTTCCTAATGATTTAATGAACTTTTTATTAAAAGTAATTTCATCCCCAACATCTAAATGACCGATCGCATAACTCCTGATTTCTTTAACACCATCTTGATATGAGTAACCATCCTTGTAAACAATACCATTATATAATTCTGTTTTTTTTATACTATCTTCCTTGCTTATAATAGATGAAAAAGCTGAACTATTGGTGTCAAACCGAACTGTTCCGCCATTACTCTTCGAGACTATTTTTAATGCAAAGCCTCTAAAAGCAGGTTTCCATAAAAATGAACTGTTACCGTACCCATGTACTTTCAGATCACAATGGTTATAATTTTGACGCTCAATTCCTGTTGAGAGATATGGCCAATCATGTACCAAAAAAACATATCCATCATTCCATGTACAATTTACCAGGAGTATATCGTCTTTTTTCTTACTACCAAGACTCTCAATAGTAGCAAGATCTTTTTCAGCTCCTAGCGCTATAAATTCACAATTTTTATAAACAAGTTGTGATTTTGTTTTAAAATCTTTGTTTGTGTGCATTGCCAGAGCTCTGGTTGGTGATTGCAAAATTGAGTTCTCAATAATCAACACTTGTCCATCTGACATACCAAGCCCAAGCGGGTGAGGTGCTGGCCAATTTTTGGCATCCTTACTATTTCCCCAGTGAATTATTTTAGCGTTATTTATTCTTGTTCTCGCATTTGCCATTCCTAATTGACTTCCATCAATATGAATTGGATAGCGTAAATTTTTGGCAGTTATCGTAACATGTGATATATCAGCTTTATTAGCATTCCAAAAGAATGTCTGGTAAGATGCGTAAGAAAATGCCTTACCCAAATTATCAGGCAATTTTCCTGTTATGATAACACTATCTCTATTCGTTCCTTTAATTGAAACAAAATCTTTTCCTCGAACAAATGCATAATTTCCTTCTCCACTTCCTTCGCTGTTAAAGTCTTTTGTTGAGCTAGCTTGATATGTTCCAGGGTATATTAATATTACATATCTATTATTTTCAGAAGCATCTTTAATGCTTTCAATAGCATCCTGAATACAGCGGTTACCTGAGAAATCACAATCAATTCCCGGTGTCCCATCTATTTTTACTATTATATTATTTTCAACAACTAAAGATTGTGCAGAGATAATATTATTAAATAAAATGAATATGAAAAAAATAAGTGCGTGTTTCATGTGTTTATTTTAAATTGTCACATAGCCGGTTCCGCTACTGCGGAAGAACATCCACAGTTTGAAACTAAAACTTTCTAAGCTGATTACAATCTATAATCATTCCTTTGTGTGTTTAAGATTAAGCATGGATGTTTCATCTGTTTATATTTTACTGTATTAAATGGTCGGATCGACCCTTCTAAAGTACAAAACATGGTAGACAGCTAAAATGAAAACACACTTCAACCATCTTATAGTTATCAACTTACATTATAATTGTACTAGGGTGTGCTTAGAGCAAATCATAGATAAGCTTCTATAGATATTTCGTAAATCATTTTATTGATTTAACCAAAAAACAATAAATAGAAATTACTGAATATATACTGAAAAATCGCTAATATCTACCATTGAGATATTATGTCCGTCTTTAACGTAGTTTGGCAACTCAAATAAAACCCCGATAAATGTTACCTGGTAATTTGAGAGATCTGTTGACATATTTGCATTAGTATCATTTATTCCTTTAAGCAAATTTTCACGAGTAAGTGATACCTTAAAGAATTTCTTTTCAGAAAATGGTGTTGATTGCAAACGTGCAGATTCAGGAGATTTTGTAATATATTCACTGCTTTCCTCCAAAGGGCTTGAAACAAAACTTACAAAAGTATCGCTATTATTTGCTGATTCCTGATATGTACCACGAGATTCATATACAGGAATAATGTAAGCAAATGTTTTTTTACTGCTCTCATCATATAAATAAAACCCAAAGCTTAACTGTGTTACCGGTGCTTGATTTGCAGTAAACCCTGAATTTGCTGTATTCCCATCCTTATCAGTAAGCGCAACTAAAGGAACTGCCGCATTCATTTGTAAGACTAATTTCTCATTATCTGCCCAAGGATTAAATCTCAATTCGTCAGAAGGGCGTTTTGACATCCAAATATGAGGTCCGCCACCAACAATAGGCTCGTATATTCCTCTTTGCTCTAAATCATGGGTATTTATAACCGCCTGAGTGTTACCATCCTGATTAACAACTCCTGATTTATCCTGAGATATGCCTTCATTAATAAACAAATCACCAATATAACGAGTCAAAATCTGAAATTTATCTTTTGGAACATTAGTTCCATAATTAGGTATTATAGGCATATCTATATTTTCGCTTTCAGAAACCATCATTATTTTTTCAGAAGCTTCGGTAAAATATGCAATTAGTGAAATATTTTTTGTTATTGAAAATGTATAGCTGGCATCTGTAGATACTATTTCACCAGAATAGTATTCTCTCCAATTACTAAATTCAAAATTTTCATTAGCCATTGCAACAGCTGTTACAGAAGAGCCTTCTATAAATTTGCCTTGCCCTTCTGAGATCCCACCAGTAGATGCATATAATTCTAATGTATATTCAGGTATATCATTCTTTACACAAGCAGATATGCTGGTAAGAATTAATAAATTTATTACAAATAGTATTTTTTTTACGTTTCCCATTAATTCTAAATATTTTTCACTTGCTTTTTATTAATAATATTTAATTTCCAGATTATAAATATCAACCGCAACATCATAAGTTCCAGGCACCTCCCATCCTATATTTGAAGCACCGATATAAAGATCCTCCCAATTAGTTTCTGTAAGAAAATTACGCTCTTGTGCCAAAGCGAAGGCATCTCGAATAAGAGGGAGAACATCAATATCTACCCAAAAATTTTTATTCACCTCCGATTTTCCCTGATTAGACATCAAAGCTTCCATAGCTGGCATATAAATAAATGCTCCGGTATTATTTTCTTTTCCGCCATCCTGGGCAGCATAAAAAGGCGTATAGAAGTACCTTGAATCATGGAAGTCAAATCCAAACCAGATATAACGACCAAATTCTTCTGAAGAAGTGTTGCGATTCTGAACGGTTATAAACCATTGGAATTGTGCTGCATGCAGGTTGATATTTAAAGTTCCTGAAGGCATTTTGTCTTCTAACTTTGTAACCTTATAGTCAACTAACATTCGAATTTCTTCTTTATCTGAAACTTTTAAAATTTCTGACTCTGACAAAGAATATTCACACAGAAGAGCCGGCCAGGGTTCATAAAGTTCCCGCGGATTGCTTGTAATACCATTCAGTCCATATTCTGTGCTGGAATTTAATTCAAGCGTTAATGTTCCATCTGTTGTTTTTACAGATATTTTGTTACCATCTGTACCTATTCTATATTCATGCTTATTATTTATGAAACTGTAATCAGCATTCATTAAATCATTGTTAATACAATTCCATTGGCCAATATT
>JAOZNO010000590.1 GCA_029933755.1 Bacteroidales bacterium
CAAAATCATAGTCTCACTGATTTAAGTGATTTTGTTTCTTTACGATTCTTTTATACCTACCAGAAATGTCAGGGCAATTGCATTCAAAAATATTATCGGTACGCTGCATCTGATTTTACTAATAATCTAATTTTGTTGCAAATATTACCGGTGTTCCATACCTAAAATAACGAATAAGTGGCAGCCCGCGTGCCGCCAAAGCTTTAGCTGAGGATCAGCCACCATAATATTTATTCGTGTTTTTATCAATATTTTTTTGTACTCATGAGATTGTTTCGCTAAGTTGTAAGTCAATGCATTTATAGAAATTATAGTTGCAGAGCACTGGGAACAAATAGTTTTAAAGGCGATTGCCCTGCCCGAAATATAAATAATTTGAATTTAAAATATTTTAAGTTATATTTGCTGCTTATTATTTAGAGAAATTAAGAAACTTATTCTTGAGAGGGCATTAAGATTGGTGGTTCTGATAAAACTCTTATTTAGAAACGATGAAAAAATAAGAGGGGATTTGGAAAAATGGAAGCTAAATGTTGTATATAGCAATTTATATTTTCAAACGTTATAGTCAGTATGAGACCTCAAAGAAAATTTAGTTTTGAGAAAAATGTTTTTGTAGTAAATGATTCTAATAAAGAATCAATTGTTGAAGAGGAAATTGGTAAGGAGCCTTTTTCTTTTATAACAGAACATGCAAATGTATATCACCCTCAAACTTTTATCACTTCAAGTACAAATCATTTCAATATTAGAAGCGCATCTTCTGAATCTTATCAAACAATAATTAACCTTAGCAGGATTAATGATGTTAAACAAGTTAATAGTTTCATGAGTGCTGTTAATGAAAAGCTATACGATGGTGGTGTATTTATTGGTTGTGCTGAGACTGAAAAGTTAAGACGTAAACGTCTTTTAAATAAATTTGTATTTCCTCTAAACCATATTTATTGTTTTTTTGATTTCACCTTTAAAAGGGTCTTTCCTAAGTTGCCAATAACAAGGAAAATATACTTTTTTGTTACGGGGGGCAGAAACCGGGCAATGTCAAAGGTTGAAATATTTGGCAGATTGTACCGTAGTGGATTTGAAATTGATTATGAGAAAGAGATTAATTCGTTACATTATTTTGTTGTTCGGAAAATAAAAAAGCCTTTATATGACACCGTTCCTTCGCATTATCCTATTATAAAATTGAAAAGGGTTGGGCAGTATGGCAATATCATAAATGTATATAAACTGAGAACGATGCATTCTTATTCAGAATACCTGCAGGCATACATTTATAAGATGAATAATATTGATAATGGAGGTAAATTTAAAGATGATTTTAGGATTTCGGCATTAGGTAAAACCTTGAGAAAATTATGGATAGATGAATTACCAATGCTTTTAAATTTAGTTAAGGGAGAAGTCAAGCTTTTTGGTGTACGCCCTTTAAGTAATCAATATTATAATCTTTATTCAGAGGAATTAAAAAAAGAACGTATAAAATACAAACCTGGACTTATTCCACCTTATTATGTTGATTTACCAAAGAATTTAGACGAAATAATGGCTTCTGAGAAAAAGTATCTGGAATTATATTCGAAAAACCCTTTTAAGACTAATTTTAAATATATGACAATTGCATTATATAATATAATTATAAGAGGGAAAAGGAGCAAGTAGTTCTAAAAAAGAAAAATATATCAATAGTCTGAATATATTATTTGAATATTATTAGTTTTATATTTTTAAATTATTATAAAGTACCCAAAAAGTTTAACATATGAAAAAAATATTAATTATTGTTGTTTCGTTATTTTTCACTTTTTCTAATTATGCTCAGGAAAATAATCCTCTGGTTAATAGAAAACAAATTTCACCACGCTTAAATTTATCTATTTCACCTTTTATTGAATATGTTAAAGTAGCGGGTAACTATAATATTGCTGGTGGAGTGAGTCTTTTAGCAGAAATTAACGATAAATTTTATTATGGAGTATATTTTACAAAGAAATTACAAAAGGATTATATTAGCTTTGTAAATGTAAATGAAGATTTAAATTTTAGTTATCAGCATTTAGGACTTACCGTGGGCGGATTTGTAAATTTGGGGATATATAAAGACGAAGGAAGATATATAAAAAGAAAAACAAGGCTTGTGTATTCAGGAAATTTTGGTGGGGGTGTATTTTGGACAAAAAATAATGAGGATGTAAAGCAAAGCTCCAGAGATTATTTATATGTGTTACAACCTTCTGTTGGTGCTATGAGAGAAATGGGTAAATTTATTTCACTTGAAGCCGGGCTTAAGTATCCAATAGCTTTTAGGGTTAATGGAGAATGGGCGGCTTTAGATATTACAAATAAAGACTTTACGGGACCTGCTGTATACCTGGCCTTTAAATATAGTTTGTTCCGCTAGGCTATTATACAAAAAGCAATAAGTATATTGAATTTAAATATAGATGTTTAACTTAAATTTATTAATGTGAATCGGATTAAGATATTTTATATTATTATGCTTTCAGGACTAATGTTTTCTTTTGGTTGTGAAAGTGATATGGAAGAAGGAAATAACAGTAATAGCTCCTCTATTGACTCCCTAAATGCTATTTTAAGTAATTACGAAATTGGAAAAAGGGAATTGTCTAACAAAATCACTGTTCTTCAGGAAAAATTAAATGAGGAGGCTCCACCCCAAGAAGTAAAAGTGATTTATAAAACAAAATACAAAACAAAATATAAAACCGATAAGGCTGTTTTAGAAGATTTAGAATCTCAAAAAATGAAAGTTTATAGCCAATCTTCAGAAATTGAGCAGTTAAGAGATACGATAAGTCAGAAAGAAAGTGAAATAGGTGAAATGCAAAGCTTGTTGGATGAGTTAGAATCGAAAAATAATAAAATGCTTGATTTATATGGAGTAACAGGCAGGGATAGTATTATTAAATTTCGTTTAGCTATCTCAGATATTGAGGTGGAATTATTCACAAGAAAAGTAAAAGACAAAAAGAAGAAACATATAGAAATTATAGAAACGTCATTTACAATTAATGAAAATAGACTTACTCCAAAAGGTGATAAAACAATACATTTTTGTATTTATGATTGTGAGCAAAATGTTTTACATCATTCAGAAGGTGAAATGTTTAAACCTTTAAAAGGAAATGAGCAATTTTATACTACAGTGAACCAGTTTTTTTATGATGAAGAAAAGCTAAGAATGACTATTTCGTGGGAGAAGAAAGATTTGGAACTGAAATCAGGAATGTATACCACAGAATTTTATATTCAGAATGTTTTCTCTGGTATTGGTGTGTTTGAAGTAGAGTAGGGGGAGTAGTATTTCTTAAAAAAATAAAAAGGCTTTGTTGTTACAGGGTCTTTTTTTTGTCCACAAATTACACTGATTAACACTAAGATTGTCCACAAATTTCACTAATTTACACAGCTTGTCCCGCTAAAGCGGGGAAGATTATCCACGAATTACACTAACTTACT
>JAOZNO010000591.1 GCA_029933755.1 Bacteroidales bacterium
CCTTCTTCTTATAAAAAATACTTGTTTCAGTATATGATTCTGACAAAGTAAAACTTAATGAAGGGTTTGACGGAATTTGATTTTCTTTTTTACCCCAATATTTTACCAAAGCAATATTTGAAGGACTACGCCAACTAACTTTCTTCTCTTTATTAAAAGGAAGAATTATTTCAGATGTATTAATTGTAAAGTTCATAATTTGCATTTTTAAAGCGCCATTTCTTCAAATGTAAATATTATATCAATCCCTTTTTCCAAAAAATAGTTTCTAATTCTATCAAAGGGTAATTCACTTGCGATCATAACAAAATCACCACCCCAGGCACCTAAAGACTTAATTTCTCCCTCAAAATCATTAAAGGAAGCCTTTTTAACAGGTATTTCACTTAAAATACTACTGATAATTTGCTCATGTTCAAACATTAACTTACCATATTCATTAATACTTTTACAATTTAAAAAAGCATGGCTAATTTCTGAAATCTCTTGAACAGCCTTTTCTGAAACGATTGCTTTTTCTTTAAATTTTTGAACACTATTTTCTGAGTTTTGCTTTTTACCAAGATATGCAAAATAAATTTGAGAATGAAAATCAGGAAAAAAATTAACTTGTTTATAATCAGCATCACCATCATCTAATCTATACAAAATAGGTTTTTCTGATCTGGCACATGCAATATCGTAACCTGAGCCATTTGAAACAAGCATAAAAAGCTGAAATGGATCAACATTTGCCCACCAGGCAATATTCGAGATTAAAGAAGAGCTACTACCAAGCCCCCAGTTAATATTAAAATTTATTTCAGATAATAAATTGTAGCCAAAATCCACAACAAAATTAGCATTCAACCTTCGTGCTGCCTTTAGTAGGTTTGAAAGATAGATTGCTAAATCCTTATCAGATGATTTATTAATATTGAAATAATTATCAAATTCCGCATTAAACCAAAATTCACCATTTACATTTGTTTGCCAGATAATTTTTGCGGAGCTACTTTCTTCTACTTTTAAACCTTGACCATACTTTACAGGAACAGCAAGTGCCTGAGCACCTTCTAGAATAAGGTATTCACCCGAAATTAAAAGTTTACCGTTTGAATAATAGTTGTTCATGTATTTATATCAATAATAATTTGCGAAAATTACATAGAAGTTCACAATAGCCTTTTTTATTTGCCCTATTACAAAAACTAATAAACAACCAATTAGTTATTAATCCTTATCCTTAATAATACTTTGAAGTTTTTGAGGATTTTGTCTTGTATCAAATACCAAAGAAATAATTATATTCTCATCTTTAATAAAGTATATTAGCTTGTAGTTTCCAGAGATCAAATACCTATACTCAATTTCAAATTTTTCAAGCAAAGGTTCTTTTACACCAACAAGTTTGTGTGTTTTAAGTATTTTTATATCTTCAAAAATTGTATTTCTTATTTTTTGAGCTAAAGATATGCTTACATGTTCTTTATAATAATTAAATATTATTTTCAGTGAAGCCCGTGCAGTATCAGTCCAGAATATTTTATTTACCATGACATTGCTTCTTCCTCAAAATCTTCATTAGTAGTTATTTTTCCTGTTTTATAATCATTTTCTGATTGCATTATTAATTTGAATAAAAGTTCAATGGGTAATAGTTCTGTTTTTTCTACATCCTTTTCATCTGAATATTCATTTAAGATATTCCTTATCCTTGTAAAAACAGAAATATCATCTAATTGAATAATTCTATTGATTAATTCTAATTTATGTACTGCAATGTCCATAGTATAATATTTTAACACACCATTTATACAAAGATACAAAATCCTGATATTTTTTTAATAAAGAAAAAAATTCTTTTTTTAAGTGGCAGACCTAATTCGTAAACTACTTAAAAATTGCCGTACTGAATTATGACTAACCTTATGATCTTTATAATGCTCAACAGCCATTTGTTTTTCCTGATCATTTGCACCAAACTGATTTAGTATATTCCAAAGATGCATTTTCATGTGCCCCACCTGAATACCCATGGTAATTAACGATTTTACCGCCGAAAAATTATTTGCCAAACCAGCAGAAGCTGCAATCAACATTAATTCTTCCGCATTTGGATTTCCAAGCATTTCTAAGGATCGCTTTGCCAAAGGATGCAAGGTAGTTAATCCACCTACCGTACCAATTGACAGCGGAATTTTTAAACGGTAACTAAATTTATCACCCTTAATTGTAACATCAGTTAATCCTTTATAGCCACCATTTTTAGCTGCATAGGCATGCCCACAAGCCTCAACAGCTCTAAAATCATTACCTGTTGCTAAAATAACAGCATCAATTCCATTAAAAACACCTTTATTATGTGTTGTTGCACGATAAACATCAAATTTTGTAATATCAACAGCCTTTTCAAATTTGTATGCAAACTCGTTGGCACTTAGTGAAGTGTCTATATTGGCAAAATTTTTAATTTTTGTTTCAACATGTGTTTCAACAATACACTCAGGCGTGTAGTTTGAAAGAATTGACATTATAATTGTACACTTACGTTCTGTTTCTATCCATTCCTGTTTATCTGAAATATAAAATTTCAACTGTGCTGCAATTTCTTCCAGGCATGAGTTTATAAAATTTGCCCCCATTGAATCTACCGTTTCAAATTTCACCAATATTTGGTAATAATTATCCATTTCAAGCGATTTATCAATAAGTTCAATATCAGAGATGCCTCCACCTCTTTCACGCATATTTTTTGTTATTGAATCGGTTCTTTTTAAAAATATTTCCTTTAATTGTGGCATTTCTACCTGCAATTTACGAATATCGCCTTGCCAGCTAAAATGAACCTGACCAACTTTTGTTGTTGAAATTACACTTGCTCTAAAACCACCTTTATCCGACCAAAATTTTGCTGCTTTTGAAGCTGCTGCAATAACCGAACTTTCTTCTATAACCATAGGAATATGGTATATTTTATGATTTATTACAAAGTTAGGTGCCACACTATAAGGAAGATAGAAGTTTGACAAAGTATTCTCACTAAACTCATCAAACAGTTGTTGTTTTTTTTCATCACTATGCCAAAAAGACTTAAACTCCTCTTTAGCTTCTTGCGAATCATCAAACAAATTTACCAACTTATTTAACTTCTCTTCTTTATTCAGTTTTGAAAAACCGTTTACTATTCTTGACTTCATCTATTTGTATTTAAAACACAACAAAATTATATAAAATATATCTAAATAATATAATTAGTGTTTGCACAAAAACTAAATATCAGATAAGAAAACTCCAAGAATGAAGCTTTTGCAATTTTGAAAATAAACAATTTACTGTTATCAACGGTTCGGTATATTCATACAAATAACTAGAATACAGGTAATTACAGCAATTCGAGTAATATTGTTAATTTACTTGTAATCAAGGCTTTGCGACTTTGCGGCTTTGCAAGAAACGAAAATCTAACGAAGTATTATGTTATAAAAGGCTGTTTTAAAAACAAGA
>JAOZNO010000592.1 GCA_029933755.1 Bacteroidales bacterium
ATATATACAAATATATTTATCATAGTTATTAACTAGAAAGTACCAATTTAGGATACTAACTGTAATTAAAAAATAGTCTAAAAAATATTCGACTGCAATTATAATTTGTAGATATATCCGTGTTATGGATTGTCAATATTTTTTTTAAAGGTGATTACTTTGAAGAATCACCCCACCCTACTCAACCTTAACTCTCACACCTTCACTATGAGATGTAAACTCCGGTGCATACATACATTGTATTGTTGTAATGCCGTTTGAAAAATCACCTTTATGAGTAACACGCAATGGATATTCAAATACATAAGTGCCTTTTGGTAAACTCGACATAAAAAAGTTAGTAGCAGCATCTTTTGTGCTCTGGTAGTAACCCAAACCATCCTGGTATTTATATCTCGAAAAAACATTTATAGGTTCAAAACCTGAAGCCCGCATATCTTTCATGTGCACATATTCCATACGGCGATCAACTTTAAGTACAATCCGTACAATTACTTTATCACCTACTTTAAGTTTTGTTTTTTTCTTTAAAGGGCTAATTACAGGACCGCTCGCTGATGGTTTTTCTATAAATAAATTTTTATCTAGTTTTAATGGTGTTTTATGTGTGGTAATTTTATCTAAATCTTCAAAATATTGCCAGTACAATCCACCCCACGCAACTCCTTCGTCTTCTTTTTGAAGATTTACTTTTCCCATTTCAGCCTGTATCTCATTTTTACTCCACGAGGTTTTAAAATATCCTGTGCCTGCTTCTACCTGAGCACCTTCTATTTTTGCAGGATCAATTATTTTGTCGCCAAGTTTAATTTTAACCATTTTATCACTCTCAAGCCAGTTTGCCCCTGTAAGTAATAAAGCATAAACGGCTTCTGTTGTAGCTTTTGTAGTTTTCCAGTCTTGTGTTTGTTTTTGTTTCAACAGCCAAACTTTTAAAGCATCAACGGCTTTGGGGTCTTCTGCTACTTCATTAAAAACCTCAATCATAAGTGCTTGTGTTTCAACAGGAGCCTGATACCAATAGTAGCCTGCGGTATTTTCTTTCCAATACATACCCATTTCTTCATGCTGAATGGCAAATTCTGAAAGCGAAGCAGTAATTTGAGAAGCAAAACCCAAATCAAAACGGTGTGCAGCCAAAGCAATCATACCTTTTGAATATAGTCCGCGCGAAAGCCAGTATTTTTGAATCTGAGATTTATAATACGCAAACGCTTCTTTGGTTTTACCCGGAATTTCAACATCCATAAAGAAACTACGGGTATATAAATAATGAATTGCGGTATAGCTTAAATGATCTTTTTGCAAATCTTCGGTATTATAATGAGTTTTTAACCAGTTATAATCTTCAGCAATTTTACCATCAATATATCGAATGGCCTTTTTAAGCATTTGCCATGTTTTTTCATCATTTCTGACTGTTTGCACTTTTAATTTATCTAAATGGCCAAATCCTGAAACTATATGCTGTGTTATATACCTGCTTTCGGGCATTCCTCTAAACCAAGGCCATGCACCATTTGAAACCTGTGCTTTTTCAAGCTTTTTAAAAGCCATACTTAGTTCATTTGTCATTTTATTAAGATCAAACAGCAGACCTACTCTTTTTTTCCTTTCCTGCTCATTACCGGCATTTAAAACCCAGGGAGTTTCTTCAAGTAAAACTGATTTTAACTCTTGATTTTTTTCAAGATTTGACAAAAATGATTTTGAATCTTTGGTATTTTTCCAACTTTCAAAAACACGTTTTATTTTTGGCGAAGAATTAACAATATGTGTAGCAATACTATTAGAATAGAATCGGGTAAATGTTTGTTCGCTACATTCATATGGATATTCCATCATATACGGTAAAGCTTGTATTGCGTACCAGGCCGGATTTGAGGTGAATTCAAGCGTAAGTTTAAAGTTTTTTAAGGTTTTTGACTTTTTTGACTTTACAAGTTTTTTTAACTCGTAGTTTTTTGTTTGTTTACCACGAATAGGTAAAGCTAAAGTTTCAGTAACCAGCATTCGATTGCTTAAAACGGGCAAAGCCTTTTGTTCACCATCTGAGAATTTATCGGCAACAGCCATTATTTTATAAGTAATGGCATTAACATCATCCGGTATATTTAATTTCCAGTTTACAAGAACATTTTTACCCGCATCAACAAAAAATGATTTGTCAGGCTTTTCATTATCAGCAAAAATGGCTTGTACAGGCTTCATTGTAATGGCATCAAAAAGTTCTAATCGAGCCATACCTTCCAATTTTTGTTTTGAGATATTACTTATTTTTACCGGAAAAATAATTTCATCACCTTGTCGGAAAAAACGTGGTTCATTTGGCAAAACCATTAAATCTTTTTGTGTAAGCAACTCTTTTTCAATAAAACCATATTTAAGGTCTTTTGTGTGTACAAAACCCATCATTCGCCATTTAGTTAATGATTCCGGTATTGTAAAACTTACGACTATACTTCCAGTGGTATCTGTTTGTAAATTAGGATAAAAGAAGGCTGTTTCGTTAAAATTTTGCCGAATTTGCACATTTTTAAAATCGGTTTCCTTTTTTTCTTTTTTTCCATCTCCATTAAATAATTTCTTTGATTTTTCATCATCACCATTTTCATGGTCTCCATTACCATTTCTTTTGCCTCCGTTAGTAACTGTTTTTAACAGGGGTCCATCAGAATTTTCAATATCTTCGGCCATAACAAGTACGTCTATCGCTTCTTCTGATTCAGAATATTCATCCGAAATGTAAAAAAGATCTCTACTGGAATAATAACTAAACCCAAACCAGTTAAAATTATCAAAGCTACGATAAGGCATTGATGAACTTTTATTAAAACCCAGACTGATACTTTTTCCATTGGCTAGTGAGAATGCATCTGAGTTCCATTTCATGCGTGCATAATATGTTTTGTATATATTAAACGGCCATGAATTAAGCACAAATTTATCCAGCGAAGCATCATATAAAGTTGCAAGCATTTCGGCAGCAACTTTATCACCATTTTTTCCACTAATTTTAATTTTCCACTCCTCTTTTTGTCCGGGATAAAGCTTATTACGAAATGTTTCAAATATAATATCCAGTTTTTTGTTTGTATAGGGCACCGTAACGGTTTCATTATGCATATAAAACCTGTTATTTTTAATAAAACTAAAATGTACCGAAAAATTACCCCTATATTCTTCTTTTACAGGAATTTCAATTAGTTGTTGACCCTTATTTAACTTAAGCCAATGTTTTTTCAATATTTTACCTTTATGTTCAATTTCATAAATTACGCTAATATTTTCAGCTTGGCTTCCAATTAGAAATAGGGCATTTTCACCAGGTTCAGCTTTGGTTTTAATGGGTATAAACCAGTCAATAACTTGTTGTGCAGTTTTTTTGTCTTTTTCAAAATACAAAGTAAAATAGTTTTTCCATTCAACAGGGTTACCAAAAGCATCTTTTGATTTTGTTTCAGCCACATAAATACCACTTTCCT
>JAOZNO010000593.1 GCA_029933755.1 Bacteroidales bacterium
GCAAGTTGAGTACTAACTTAGTAAGTTTTTTGAACTTGCGAAGTTTTTCTAAAGTTTTAACTTTATGGACATGCACTAATTAAAATGTTTTGAAAAGTCTGGTACTTCTTCAATAAATTCAAAAGGAATCTTTACCATGTTTTGATATGCATTTGCCTCATCAAGGTAGTCTGCATCTTCTGCACCATACCATTTAACAAGGACATTATTGCCTTTTTCCATAATGTTTTTAAGATGAAAAAAGATTTTCAGTAAATGTTTTGATGAGGTTGTGTTATAATAATTTAGGTGTATCTGAAAAATACTTTCAGAGTTTGGTTGTGCCTTGTATTCCGAAAGCCATTCATGTATAGGCGTGAAAAATAAAACAGCATTCTCAGGCAGAGAATTACCATTAATGATAAATATATTTTTTTCTTTATCAAAAAGCACTTTCAATAAATCTTTGTCTTTTCTGTTGATTATCAGTGGGTTCATGGAGTGAAATTGTTTATTCATAATCAGATTCAGGGTGCTCAATATATTCAAACGGTAAGCTTACCATAGTTTCATACTCCTCACCAGCTTCTTTAATATCATAATCTTCTTCCATATAATGCCATGTAATTTTTACACTGTACCCATCATTTTTAATATTGTCAAATTCCTGTAATACCTCCAATATGATTTTTGCAGATGAAGTATTAAAATAGATGAAATTCATATCAATAAGAGTTTCCGAAGCCGGTGCTTTTTTATATTCCTCAAGCCACTTCATAACCGGGTCAAAAAACTTTACCGTATTCTCAGGTAAAGAGCGCCCTTCAAAAACAAACTTCTTGTTTTCTTTATCAAGAACAACACCTATTGTGTTATTTTGTTGTTTAATTGTTAAAGCATCCATTTTTTGGTTTGGTAATAGTTATTTCTGCTAAATTAAAGAAAAAAAATCAAACTACTCTTAAGCATTTCAGCTTTTGTTTTTATACGAGCTATTTTATTCCAATTTGGCAGTTATTTTAATACTGTGTTGTCAAACTATTATAAAATTCTCCAGAGCGTTTACATAGCTAAAAAAAATATGTAGATTTGCAAAAAAAAACAAAACCAATATATTCATGCAAACAATTGAAATATACAAACCAAAGAATAATATACGAATTGTAACTGCTGCTTCGCTTTTTGATGGACACGATGCCGCAATTAATGTAATGCGTCGGATAATTCAGTCTACAGGCGTAGAGGTGATACATCTTGGTCACAACCGTTCAGTTCAGGAAATTGTTGATTGTGCCATTCAGGAAGATGTTCAATCAATAGCCATTACATCATATCAGGGTGGTCATATTGAATTTTTTAAATATATGTACGATCTTTTACAGGAAAAAAATGCCGGACATATTAAAATTTATGGTGGTGGTGGTGGTGTAATTCTTCCCGATGAAATTAATGAATTGCAAGAATACGGAATTACCAGGATATATGCACCGGATGATGGTCGAAAAATGGGCTTGCAGGGAATGATTAATGATTTGGTAAAAGGATCAGATTTTGCAATTGGTGAAAAATTCAGTTATACAACTGATGATATAAAAAATGGAAATGTTAATGCGATTGCATCTTTAATTTCAAGTGCAGAAAATTTTCCAGAAAATCTAAATGGACAATTAGAGGCAATAAATGACCTGGCTAAAGTAAAAGACACGCCGGTAATTGGTATTACAGGAACCGGGGGCTCTGGAAAGTCATCATTGGTAGATGAACTGGTAAGGAGATATTTAAATGATTTTGAAGATAAAACAATAGCTATTATATCGGTTGATCCTTCAAAAAGAAAAACGGGTGGCGCATTACTTGGCGACCGTATTCGTATGAATGCGATAAACGATGAACGTGTCTATATGCGATCATTGGCAACTCGCCAGGCAAACCTTGCTTTATCAAAATATGTATCTGATGCCGTTCAAATAGTAAAAGCAGCCAATTTTGATATTATCATACTTGAAACTTCGGGGATTGGACAATCTGATACTGAAATTGTAGAACATAGTGATATTTCAATGTATGTGATGACTCCTGAATATGGAGCAGCAACACAGTTAGAAAAAATTGATATGCTCGATTTTGCTGATTTAATTGCGATTAATAAATTTGATAAACGTGGTGCGTTGGATGCTTTACGTGATGTGAAAAAACAATATGCCCGTAATCATCAACTTTGGGAAGAGGATACGGAAAACCTGCCCGTTTATGATACCATTGCATCGCAGTTTAATGAGAAAGGAGTGAATGAATTATACAGGGCTTTATTTGAAAAAATTAAAGAAAAACTGAACATTGATTTTCATTCGGATATTAATGTTACAGAAATAAATACGGAAAAAATTAGCGTTATTCCTTCAGAAAGAGTGCGTTACTTATCAGAAATTACTGAAACCATCAGGAATTATAACTCATGGACTGAAGATCAGGCACAAGTGGCCAATAAACTTTATGGAATTAAACAAGCAATTGATTTAGCAATAGACAATGATGTGCTTAAAGTAGAATTAGAAAAGCTTTATGCTGAAGTAGAGCTAAACTTTGATCCAAAAAACAAAAAAATAATTGAAGCTTGGGAGGGAAAAAAGGACGCATACAAAAATGAATTCTTTATTTTTAAAGTTCGCGATAAAGAGTTGAAAATTGCTACGCATACTGAATCACTATCTCATATACAAATACCAAAAATCTCTTTACCAAAATATAATTCCTGGGGTGATATTTTAAAATGGAATTTACGTGAAAATGTACCGGGAGAGTTTCCGTTTGCTGCAGGAGTATTCCCGTTTAAGAGAGAAGGGGAAGATCCAACCCGTATGTTTGCTGGTGAAGGTGGACCCGAACGAACCAATAAACGTTTCCATTATGTGTCAGCAGGTATGCCCGCTGCACGTTTAAGTACCGCTTTTGATTCGGTCACTCTGTATGGTGAAGATCCTGACAGAAGACCCGATATTTACGGCAAAATTGGTAATTCAGGTGTTTCTATTGCCTGTTTGGATGATGCTAAAAAACTATATTCAGGTTTTGACCTTTCAGCATCGAATACTTCGGTTTCTATGACCATTAATGGGCCTGCACCTATAATGATGGCTTATTTCTTAAACACGGCAATTGATCAGCAGTGCGAAGTCTATATCAAAGAAAATGGTCTGGAAAAAGAAATAGAAGGAAAAGTTGAGAAAATATACAAAGAAAAAGGTACCAAGAGACCAAAGTATCAGGGCAGTTTGCCCGAAGGGAATAATGGATTGGGTTTGATGTTACTTGGAGTGACAGGAGATCAGGTTTTAGATACAAATGTTTATGCAAAAATAAAAGCAGAAACAATGAGCAAGGTGCGTGGAACTGTTCAAGCAGATATTCTTAAAGAAGACCAGGCACAAAACACTTGTATTTATTCTACTGATTTTTCTTTGAAATTAATGGGCGATGTTCAGCAGTATTTCACAGATCATAATGT
>JAOZNO010000594.1 GCA_029933755.1 Bacteroidales bacterium
TAAGTTCTTTCAAAAAGAAAAGTGTTAATGTGAGTGATGAGAAAGTACTAATAAACATGAACACAAAAGAAGAATACAACAGGCATGCAGCTGGTTGACAGTAAGTTTTTTTTATTTTGTGAAGTGTGGATTAAAATTAAATTATACTTTTATCAGTGAATATATATAATTATAAACATCACTAAATTTATTAGAATGAAGAAAATTGCTATACTAATATTTACTTTTTTGTTTTTGTTGTCTGTCAAGGCAGATGATAATACAACTTTTGCACGTTTTCCGTCATTAAGTCCTGATGGAAGTACAATTGCTTTTTCATACCAGGGAGATATTTGGACTGTTCCTGTTAATGGTGGCAAAGCTTTTCGTTTAACCATTCATCAAGCATATGAAAGTAATCCTAAATGGAGTCCGGATGGCAAAAAAATAGCATTTTCAAGTAATCGGTTTGGACAAAATGATATTTTTATAGTAAACTCAGAGGGTGGTATTCCTAAAAGAATAACGAATCATTCGGCAGGAAATATTTTATCTGACTGGTCAAGTTCCGGGAAATTACTATTTCAAAGCAATCGGAACTACCGTCAAGTTGAGTGGGAGTTTGAACTTCAATGTATTTCTGCACAAGGTGGAACACCTTCAAGGCTAATTGATGCTTTCGGAAGAGAGCCGGTTATTTCTCCAAATGGCCGATTCATTGCATTTGTAAAAGGTGAATGTAGAATTGAACGAGAACAGTATAAAGGTTCGGCCAATAAGGATATTTGGCTGTATGATACTCAACTAAAAACATATAAAAAACACACTAGCTTTGTTGGGCAGGATTATCATCCGGTTTGGGGAAGCAATAATGTATTGTATTTTATCAGTTCCAGGAATGAAAAATACAATATTTTCTCTTTAGAAATTGATAAAAATGGTAATTCATTGGCAAAGCCCAAACAAATTACTTATGAAAAAACAGATCAAATTCGCTTTTTTGATGTGAGTAACGATTATAAAACCATAATTTTTGAAAAAGATGTTAATCTTTACTCTGTTAGTACAGAAGGTGGAGCGATTAAAAAAATAATAATTGATATTGCTACGGACTATCGTTTTGATCCTTTCGAAACGAAAACTTTTTCAGATAAAATAAGCGAATACGAAGTCTCTCCAAATGGAAAGTATTCTGCATTTATAATACATGGAGAAGTTTTTATAACTGAAAACGATAAAAAGAAAAGCCTGACAAAAAATCTTTCAAACTCTCCACAAAGAGAAAAAAATATTTCATGGTTAAATGATTCTGCTTTAATTTTCTCCTCGGATCGTAATGGACAGTATGATTTATTTATGGTGAAATCTTCAGATAATAAGCAAACGAATCTTTTAAAGTCGTTGAAGCATCAAATTATTCAATTAACGAAAGGTGATGAAGATGAGCGTTATGCAAAAGTTTCAATTGATGGAAAAAAGATTGTTTTTATCAGGGGTGGTAATTTTGGTAAAATGAAGTTTATTGTGGCTGATATTGATAAAAATGGCTTAATCAGTAATGAGAAAGTTTTGCTAGAAGACTGGAGCGCACCTGACAGAGTTAAATGGAGTCCGGATAGTAGGTGGCTGGCATACTCTAAAGAAGACTTAACTTTTAATGCTGAAATCTATATTCTGGCTGCCGATGGAAGTCAAAAACCGGTGAATGTTAGTATGCACCCCCGAAGAGATTATTCACCAATTTGGAGTTCTGATGGTTCAAAACTTGGGTTTATTTCTGCCAGGAACAATTTGAATGATGATATTTGGTTTGTATGGTTAAAAAAAGAGGATAGTCAAAAAACCAGTAAGGATTGGGAGGAAGAAGAGGATGAAGAAAAGCCTAAAGAGCCGGTAGTTAAAAAAGATGAGAAATCTAAAAGAAAAGAAAAGGGAAAAGATAAAAGTGAAGATGATGAACTTAAGCCTATTGAAATTGATTTTGAAAACATATACGAACGACTGGTTCAATTAACTTCACTTTCAGGAGATGAACGTAACTTAGCTATTTCAAAAGATGGTAAAACTTTTTATTTTTCATCCTTAAGTCCGGGTAATAAAGAAGGGGATTTATTTAAAATAAAATGGGATAAAAAAGAATTAGAATCGGTAACAAAAGGTGGGGTTAATCCACGCAGTGTAAAAATTGATAATGCCGGAAAATTTGTATATATGAACCTGAAAGGTAAATTATCCAGAATTAGCACAAGTGGAAAAGAAATGGAAAGCCTTCCGGTAGCTGCAAAAATAAAAATTGATTATAAGGCAGAACTGAACCAGGTATTTGATGAGGCCTGGAGAACTTTGAGAGATGGATTTTATGATCCTGAATTTCATGGGCAAAACTGGGACAGTTTAAAATTGAAGTTTAGACCATATTGTCTGAAAGCTTCTACAAAAACAGATTTCATGTATATGTTCAACACCATGCTTGGCCAGTTAAATGCAAGTCATATGGGTTTGTATGGGAGTGATCGTGAAAAAACTCAATCAGAAAAAACAGGATTACTTGGAATAGATATTCGTACTCTTTCAACCGGGGTCGAAATCATACGTGTTGTTCCTGACTCACCTGCTGATAAAATAAACAGTAAACTGAATAAAGGTGATGTTATACTTGCGGTTAATGGGAATTTTGTAAACGAGAAAGTAAATTTCTGGTCATTACTGGCAAATACCGTTCAGGAAAAAATTCTATTACAGGTAAAAAACAAGGATGGTGTACAAAGAGAAGTGATTATTAGACCTGTAAGTAGTTTGAAAAATGAGCTGTATAATGAATGGGTAAAAGATAGGAGAAAACTTACGGAACAATATTCAGGTGGGAAATTGGGGTATCTTCATATTAGAGGTATGGACATGACAAGTTTTGAACGCTTTGAAAGAGAATTGACCGCTGCCGGTTATGGTAAAGAAGCTATTGTAATTGACGTGCGCTATAATGGTGGTGGCTGGACTACTGATTATTTAATGGCTGTATTAAATGTAAAGCAACATGCCTATACAATCCCGCGGGGTGCTGAAAGCAGTTTGTCGAATAATAAAAAGTACCGAAATTACTATCCATTTTCAGAACGACTACCATTTTTTGTCTGGAATAAACCATCAATAGCTATTTGTAATGCAGCTAGTTATTCAAATGCTGAAATATTCTCACATGCGTATAAAAATCTTGATATTGGTACTTTAGTAGGGAAACCAACCTTTGGTGCAGTAATTTCAACTGGTGGGCTTGGTCTTTTGGATGGTTCATTTGTTCGAATGCCTTTTAGAGGCTGGTTTGTTAAAGCAAATGATATGAATATGGATAAAGAACCCGCAAGGCCAGATATTGACATTGATAATTCACCTGATTATAGGGCGAAAGGTGTTGATGAGCAATTAAAAAAGGCTTGTGAAGTTTTGTTGGAACAAATTCAAAGTCCTCAAAAATAGAAGACAAATAAAAAAACAGAATAGAAGCT
>JAOZNO010000595.1 GCA_029933755.1 Bacteroidales bacterium
GTTAATCTCCTCCATTCCTACTTTAATTTGTGTAATATTATCTTTTTGCTCATGCAATACATCTGTTATTTTAATAATTAGGGTTCTTGTTTCTTCAGAATTTTCAACAATGGCTCCTAAATAATCCCAGGCTTGATCTGAAACAGAAATACCTTTGTTTACAAGACTAATAATATCTTTTGCAGATGTTTGACTTATTTCAGCAAGTTTTTTTACTTCGGCAGCTACAACCGAAAAACCTCTACCCGCATTACCGGCTCTTGCTGCTTCTATTGCAGCATTTAATGCCAAAAAGTTGGTTTGTCTCGCAATTTCTTCTACTACATTAATTCTTTTACTAATATCTCGTATGGTACCTATAACCTTTTTTAATAACCTACTACTTCTGCGAACAACCATTACCCGCTCAGTTGTAGTATTTAAAGCAAGCTCTGAATATTCTGCATTATTACCTATTGAATCAGATAAGCTTGAAATATTTGAGTACATTTCTTTAACACTGCCTGCTTGAATACTGGAACTATCATTTAAACGATCGGTTAATTGAGATACTTTTTTACTCATTTTAAGCATCGCATCTGATGTGGCGGCAACAGTCATAAAAGCATGAACCGCATTGTCTTTCTCATGAAAATATTGATTTGCTTTTTCATCAGCAAAAATCATCGTTTTTCTTATGATTCTTGAAATTAAAAGTAAAATACCTGTAATTATTATTACCACGAATTCGTAGTTGATAATTGCATCCAATGAAAATCCAGAGCTGTGGTCTGTCCTGAAAATATAAAAGCTTAGCGTACCAAAAAATATAATGGAAGCATTTATTAAAATCATCTTATCTGTTGTAAACAATAGGGATAAAACCAGGAATGCCAGGAGAAAATAGAATTCATCAGCAAAATGATCAAAACTATTGCTTGATGGAAATAAATTAATGCTTAATACAAATAGGATAATTAATGAAAGGATAGATAAATTACTTGCTTTTACATACTTCCCCTTGCGGACTAAAATTAAATTTGTAATAATTACTATAAATATAACCGTATGAATGATGTAATTAAGGCTCAGTTTACTAAAAACAGCAATTAATATATATAGTAAATTCATGATAAACCCTAATATATTTAGTATTACAAAGGCTTTAGCTTTTAGCTGATTAATAAAGGGCTCATCATCTAAATTTACTAGAAAGTAATTTAATAAAGGCTTAAGAATTTTGATATAGAAGATAAGATTTAACTTCCGTAAATTTTTAAGTATTTTAGTAATCAGATTGAAACTTAATCTTTTTTTCATCTGTTTATATTTAATTATTTTTAAAGATACAATTTTTTTAGAATTAATTGTTCAGGATTTTCTATTTTCAAAATCAGGTTTTCCATAAGCACCAAAAATAAATGAGAGTATATTCATACTTCACGAGAGAATAAAACTATTCATATGTTTTTACTATCTTTATGATATGAGAAAGTTTTTTATTTCATTGGTTTTTTTGCTATTACCTGTATTTGTATTTTCACAGGATATATTAAGTGGTGTTTATGTAAAAGACACAATTATTAAAAGCATGCGTTTTTACCCGGGAAATTCTGTTTTTGAAAAACAATTTGCTGAAAGTAAAGCAACTTCACAACGTTTCACCCTAAAGATAAAAAAGGATGGAAAAAGAAAAGAGGAATTAACTATATTTATGGATAATTCCTTATCGGATATATGGTTCCCGGTTTATGGAATGCATTTTATTGAAGATAGTATAGAGCTTAAACAAGTTCTGAGGGAAGTATATTATTCAAAAGCAATAAAACATCCGGCTTTTTCAAATATGGTTTTTTATAGTCCCGCTTTTGATTTAGACTCAAAAATCAAAAATACGGATTCTAAGCTAAGTGCACTTTCAAAAGTAATATCATCAAGATTTTATTTTAATAATGGTTATAAACGTATAAGTAGTCCATATGAAATAGATCCGATAATGTATCTTGATTACAAATTAATAAAAAACCGAATTGATTTTCTGCAATCTTTTTATTTTAAAAAGAATGAAGTTACTAATGCGGAATATCGTGAATTTACTGATTGGGTAAAAGATTCTACAGCAATGGAGTATTTGGTTAGCTATGGTTTTGATAAGTTTAAAATAAAAACTTCAAACGGAAAATATGTACTTAATTGGAAAATGCGTGATAAAATATGGGAAATGGAAAGTGAAGAGGCTTTTGAAGCTTTGAGGCCAATGTATCTTCCTGCCAAGGAAATGTTTTACAGAACAAAAGGGATTAATACTGAAATGCTTTTTTATGATGGTATAACTATTTATCCAGATACTACCGTATGGATGTCTGATTACACATTTAGTTACAGTGAACCCTATTTAAAAAAATATTATTGGCATAAAAACTATGAAGATTATCCGGTAGTTGGTGTGAATTGGTATCAGGCACAAGCCTTTTGTAATTGGAAAACAAAAATGATTCAAAGAGAATTAGATGAATCTAAATTACCTTATAAAGTAGTAGTTGATTTACCACGGGAATATGAACGTGAGTATGTTTTAACAAAATATGCAAATGATGAAAAAGCTGACCAATCGTACTTAAGTACATTGATGTATAAAAATGAACCCATAAAATCTGCTTTAGGAGATGGTGTTTTATGGAACAGGACATATACTTTTGGTAAAAATGGCTATTTATATACACACCCTGCTGATGTTTCAAAAAATAAGGATAAGAAAAAATACAATGGTAAAGACTTTTCAATAGAAGAAAAGAAATTACTTTGGTCAGATTTATCTGATAATGGAGTTAGTGGTTTAAAAAGTAATGTTTCAGAATGGATGCAGGAAGATTGGGTGGAAAACTGGCATCCGGTATTACACATGAGATCAGAAATGTATCACTGGATTGATTATAAGCACTATTTCAAACTATTAGATGAATTTGATAAGTCTACGGTTTCTAAAAATGATTATAAGTCCTTAAGTAAGGATATTGAAAAACTCAGACTCTATTATACAAATATTTACTTCTTTCGTAATCATTTTGAGATGACCTTTGAGCGATTTGTTGATAAATCTGGAAGATTAGTTCGAGGTAGCAATTGGTATGATGAAACTTTTGAGCGTATGGAAATTGAAAATGCAAAAACATTTGTTTCGCCTAATGATTCTTATTCAACCATTGGCTTTAGGTATGTAATTCATGTTTATCCGAAAGAAAAATGAGCTATTATTTTTATGCTTCTAATAAATTAAAAAGTTTTATGCTTTACGTTCATTATACGGATTCTGTTCGTGAATGGGCTTACGATAGAGAATCTCAAATCGGAAGTTTGGATAAAGGGTTTGATGAAGCAAAAGAAAGAGGCTGGACAGTTATTAATATGGAAAAAGAGTGGAAGGTGATTTATCCTTTTGAGTTGAAGAAAAACTAATTGTTTATAAAGTAGTAAGTAGTCCACAGTTCTTAGTAGGCAGAT
>JAOZNO010000596.1 GCA_029933755.1 Bacteroidales bacterium
ATGCACCTTTGGTAAATTTATCATTTTTAAATATTTTTGTCATTTGGGTTTAAGTGGCAGATTGGCAGATAATTAGTAAAGCACCTAATAAATTTATGAATTAATCAGGATAATTACTTTTTGAGTTTGCATATTTATTATTTTACTTTTACATATTAAACTAATTGAGAGAAAAATGATTTCAAAAGAACAAGTAAAAGAGTTAGATGATCGCAAGTTGGCGTTAAGGAGGCATCTTTGACATTGCTGACAAACTAATAGCACTAGAAAACGAAGAAGAAAAAACACAAGCACCTGATTTTTGGGATAATCCTAAAAAAGCAGAACTTCAATTAAAAAAAGTACAGGGAATTAAATCATGGACTAACGCTTATAGTAAAGTGGAAAGTGCAGTGGAAGATTTATCGGTGCTTTTTGAATTTGCTTTGGAAGGTGAAGCTTCAAATGAAGAGCTGGAAGAACAATACAAAAATTGCCTTGAGTTAATCGAAGATTTGGAATCGCGTAATATGTTACGTAATGAAGAGGATAAGCTTGGTGCAGTTGTGAAAATTAATTCTGGCGCCGGTGGTACCGAAAGCCTTGATTGGACAGCTATGCTTATGCGTATGTATATTCGTTGGGGCGACCAAAATGGATATAAAGTAAAGGAGAGTTACCGACTAGATGGTGAGATTGTTGGCGTTAGTACGGTTACACTTGAATTTGAAGGTGAATTTGCCTATGGAATGCTTAAAAGTGAAAATGGAGTGCATCGTTTAGTTAGGCTTTCACCATTTGATTCGGCCAATAAACGACATACTACATTCTCCTCGGTATATGTTTCGCCAGCAGTTGATGATACGATTAAAATTGTGGTAAATCCTGCGGACATAAAGTGGGAAACTTTTCGTTCAGGTGGAGCAGGTGGCCAAAATGTTAATAAAGTTGAAACCGGCGTGCGTGTACGACATAGCCCTTCGGGGATTGTAGTTGAAAACACCGAGACACGTTCGCAGCTAAAAAATAAAGAAAATGCCATGCGCCTTCTAAAATCTCAACTTTACGAAGAAGAATTAAGAAAGCAGCGTGATGAACAAGCAAAAGTTGAAGGAAATAAGAAAAAGATTGAATGGGGATCACAAATTCGTTCATATGTAATGCATCCATACAAAATGGTGAAAGACGTTCGAACGTCATATGAAACTTCAAATGTACAAGCCGTAATGGATGGTGACTTAAATGGCTTTATTAAAGCCTACTTAATGCAGTTTGGCAAAGAAAAGTAAGAAGACCTGGTAGGTTTGGCTTATTAAATAGTATAAATTTCAAATTATAAATGAACTGTTTATTAGTAAAACCTGCAAGGTCTAACAGCACACTTGTTATGGGTAACGGAAGCGAAGGGACGGCAAAGCCCTCACGCAAGTAATCCCTTATTGTTTGCTTGGCTGTTAATTTTAATAATAAACGATAATTAAAAAACCTAAAATTATGAAAATTAAACTAACTAATACCTTAACAATTATTGCAATTTTAATGATTGCTCAAATATCAATTGCTCAGAAATTGGTGATTTTGCATACTAATGATATGCACTCAATGCTAACAGGTTTTGGCCCGGAGCTTTCTTATACGCCAATGTCAATAAATGATGACAAAACAATTGGCGGTTTTGCACGGCTAGCCACTCTTTTAAAAGAAGAAAAAGCAAAATTACCCAATTCAACACTAATAGTTGATGCAGGAGATTTTTTAATGGGGACAATTTTTCATGCGGGTGAACAAGATAATGGTTTTCAGATACCACTGATGAAAAAAATGGGTTATGATGTTATAACTTTGGGTAACCATGAGTTTGATTACGGCCCTGAGGCATTAGCCGGAATTATTAATTCAAGCATAAAAACCGGTAAAATACCAGAAATTGTTTCATCTAACTTTATTTTTAGCGAAACATCAACAGATGACGATGAACTTGAAAAGTTATTTAAAAAAGAAGTAGTAAAAAAATATACAATTATTGAGAAAAATGGTTTGAAGATTGGTATAATAGGAATTATGGGTGAAGATGCTGATGAGGTTGCTCCCGGTGCAAAACCTGTTACTTTTGATAAACAGATTAAAACGGTAAAAAAACTTACCAACCAATTAAAAAATGAAGATAAAGTTGATTTGGTTATTTGTATATCTCACAGTGGCTTTTATCCTGATGAAAAAAAAGGTGGATATAAGGGTGAAGATATAAAACTAGCTGAAAAAGTTAAAAATTTAGATGTTATTATTAGTGGCCACACACATGTTAAAACAGAAAAAGCAATTAAAATTAATAATACCATTATTGTTCAAACAGGTGCGTATGCTAAAAATCTTGGTCGTTTAGAGCTAAATGTTGAGAATAAGAAAGTGAAAAGTTTTATATTTTCTCTTATTCCTGTAGATGATAAAGTTATGGGTGATGCTGATGTGGACAAGTTAATTAATGACTATAAAGAGATTGTTAGCAACAAGTTTTTTAGTCCATTAGGATTATCATTTTTAAAACCAATTGCCGAAACCAATTTTAATGTAAACCGAAACTCATTTATTACAAAAAAAGCAGGCAAAGTTGGCCAATTCGTAACCGATGCAATGAAGTTTTATATTGATAAACATAGCGATGATATTGATTTTGCTATTGAAGCATCAGGTACAATAAGAGAAAGTATATTAAAAGGTGAAATTACACCTGCCGATATATTTAGGGTTTCGCCACTGGGTGTTGGTACTGATGATGTTCCGGGTTACGCTTTAGCAAAGCTTTATTTAACAGGCAAAGAAATTAAAGGGCTTATGGAGGTTATCGTAAAAACACAGGGTGGTGTTGGTACTGATAGTTACCTAAACTATTCAGGTGTAAAAATAGATGTAGATATGGATGGAGGTTTTTTGAAAAAAGTTCAAAAAGTATATCTTGACGGAAAAGAAATAGATATTTCAAAAAATAATGAAAAACTATATAGCCTTGCAGCTAGTACGTATATACTTGGTTTTATAGGGCGAATAAAAAAAATGACTTTGGGACTTATAAAAGTTACGCCTAAAGATGCAAAAGGTAATGAAATTACCGATATGAAAAAACAAATAATTGATTTTGATAAAAGCAAAGAAGGAATACAAGAAGGCAAAATTTGGATAGCCTTAATTGAATATCTGGAAAGTTTTGAAGATACGAATGGTAATGGTTTGCCTGAAATGCCTGAAAGATATAAGCAGTAAGGGTGTTGAGAAATCGGTTAGTGGCTAAAAATAATTACCCCTGACAGGGTTTAAAACCCTGTCAGGGATGAAACAGGGCAATTTTCTCATTTTACAAAAAGGAAACAAATAATTTATTTTGTACCTTCATCGTTTAGTTAAGTATATTCCATTTTGTAATTCTGAACTAATACCATAGCCATGAAAAAATTACTTCTTATTCTATTCATTATTGCAATTAGTTTTCATTTTTCTAATTTTTA
>JAOZNO010000597.1 GCA_029933755.1 Bacteroidales bacterium
ATGAAAATTTTTTTTAGGCTTCTGCTAATATCTGTTTTTTTATTAAATTTTCAGGCAAAAGCAGATGAAGGCATGTGGATTCTTAGCTTATTAAATAAGAATTATGCCCAAATGAAAAAACAAGGCTTTAAACTAACACCTGAAGATATTTACAGCCTCAACAAAGCAAGTATAAAAGATGCAATTGCAATTTTTGGAGGTAGCTGTACATCGGTTATTGTATCTGACAAAGGCCTTCTTTTAACCAACCACCATTGTGGATACAGAGCAATACAATCACAAAGTTCAGTTGAACACAACTATCTTAAAGATGGTTTTTGGGCAATGAACTTTAAAGAAGAATTACCTATTCCCGGCCTATCTGTACAGTTTTTTGTTAGAATTGAAGATGTTACTGTTCAAATTAACAAAAAGATAAAAAGCAAAATGACTGAAGTGATAAGACAAGAAGGAGTTCAAACATTTAGTAAAGGAGATCTCACTACTAATATCACAAAAAAAACCAATCGGAAAATATCCGAAGAGGAAAGAGGGGAAATAATTAGAAAAATAAGTAACAAGATTATACGAAAAGCTACCAGAGGCAATAATTACATGGCAAGAGTTCAGTCATTTTTCAATGGAAACAATTACTATTTAGTTGTTTACAAGATTTACAGTGATGTTCGCCTTGTTGGTAGTCCACCAGAATCTATCGGTAAATTTGGTTACCAAACGGATAACTGGGTTTGGCCTCGGCACACTGGTGATTTCAGTGTTTTTAGAGTTTATATGAGTCCTAAAGGTGAAGCTGCTACGTATTCTGAAAAAAACATTCCATTGAAACCAAAGTACTTTCTTCCGGTATCTGTAAAAGGAATAAAAAAAGACGACTTTACAATGGTTATTGGATTCCCGGGAAATACTGGTAGATATATGACATCGTATGAGATAGAAAACCTAATCAATGTTACCAATGCAAACAGGATTAAAATACGTGGTATAAAACAGGAAATTATGATGGAAGACATGAAAACTGATGAAAAAATTAGAATTCAGTATTCATCTAAATTTGCATACTCAAATAATTATTGGAAAAATGCAATTGGTTTAAATAAAAGTCTGCGTAAACATAATGTTTATGGCGAGAAACAAAAAATTGAGAACAAGTTTATAAAATGGTATAATCAGGATAACAAACGAAAAGCTAAATATGGTAATGCACTAACATTAATCAAAAATGCAAACATGGGTATGGAGCAATACCAATCTGTAGACCTGCATATTACAGAAGCTTTGTTTAAAGGAATTGAGATTTTCAATTTTATAAATAATATTGAAAGCAAGCTTGATAAACCCGAAGAGATTAAAGAACTTGCAAAAGGCTTTTTTAAAGATTATAGTAAGTCTACTGATAAAAAAATTGCTCTTGCCATGTTAAATCTTTTTAATGAAGATATTAATATGAAATATCACCCTTCATTTCTAAGAAAAGAGATTAACAAGAAACTTAAAGGAAATTTCAATACTTATATAGATAATTTATACGCAAAATCAATATTTACAAACGAAGCAGCTTTTTTTAGGTTTATGGAGAATTATAATAAAAAGAAGATTCAACAAGACCCTGCTTTTATTGCAGTAAAATCAATTAACAAAACTTATGATGAGTTCAGAGCTAAGTCGAAAAAATTTGCAACTGATTTAGCAAAAGGCAAACGTATATTCATTGCCGGTTTAATGGAAATGGATAAAGACAGAAACTTTTATCCTGATGCTAATTTCACCATACGTCTTTCACATGGGAAAGTGGGTGGTTATAGACCTCGTGATGGTATTACCTATGATTATTTTACGACACTTGAGGGAGTTATGGAAAAAAAAATTCCTGGTAACTTTGAGTTTAATGTTTCACCAAAACTTAAAGAGCTTTATCAGAAAAAAGATTATGGCAAATATGGACAAGACAGTAAAATGCCTGTTTGTTTTACTTCAAACGACGATATTACCGGTGGTAACTCAGGTAGCCCGGTTATGAATGGCAATGGTGAACTTATTGGCCTTGCCTTTGATGGAAACTGGGAAGCTATAAGTGGCGATATTGCTTTTGAACATAAACTTCAAAAATGTATAAATGTTGATATTCGCTATGTGCTGTTTATTATAGATAAACTTGGCGGTGCAAAATACTTGGTTGATGAAATGAAAATTGTTGAATAAGCAATTCTATTGTTATATTTAACGGTATTCAATGTTTGAGCATATATTTTTAACAAAAACATATCATTTAACAAATTAAAAATCCAAATTAACCTCTTTATTAAGTTTTCGGTAATAATTCTTATATATGAACTGATGCCATTTTATTGAAGGTTCTACATGACTAATGGCTGCCTGCCAATTAATAATTGCTTTTTCATGTTGATCTAAAGCTGATATGGAAAATCTATCAAGTTCAGTTAAACTTGCTTTTTGCCTAATTAATTTTCTTTCAGTATCAAGTAGACTCTGCTGCAACGCAAGTCGGTCATTATTAAATATCATTTTTGATTCATGATAATTATTCATTAGCTGCCTGTGAAATTTTTCAGCCTGCCACCAAAACGAATCATCAAATTTTGCTGCCGGTTCTATAAACTCCGTTTGTTTCAAACTATTACCACCCATAAAAAAAGGTTTATATACCGATATGCATGGATTGGATGTACCTGTAAGCCAAAACGTTGAAGCTTCATCTTTTCGTATTTCAGCAATCATGGAACCAACAGATTGCGTAGGGTTTGTAAAATCGGTAGCGTGCATGCAAACTGAACCCCCGTTATACATTTTGGAAGGATCAAATTCGTTCCCATCAACATAATGTGAACTTAATATCTCAATAGCATCTTCTATATTAAATTTGGTTCTATTGATACCTAGAGCACAACTTTTTGCATATCGCCGGGCACTTTTACTAAAATAAGTATAAAACCAATCAGAAAAAGTTTTTCCAAAATGAAAGGTCTCTCCCTTCTTTAAAAACCCTTTCTCTATGGCATAATCTTCAATACCATTACTAGATAAGTCAAACTCCTCACCAATAGTTAATCTGTTTGAAATAGAACGATAGCCTTTAACCTCTGTAGCAACCCAGTGTTTACCTGCCGTTTCCAACACCCAGGCTTTTATTTTATCAACGATTATAAAACTGTTGTGATAAAACAGCTCACTTTGATAACCTCCATTTGGGTGCTGACCATATTTTGCAATTAAATCTGTAATCATCTCCAAAGCAGCATCAGCCGTTTTGGTTCTTTCCAGAGCAAGCCTAATCATATCCATCCCGGTTAAACCGGAATTTTTCTTGTTTATTGGAACTTTTGTAAAAACAGCCTCATTACCAATTACCAGATCATGCTCATTAGCGCCCATTTCTGCACCCCACATCTGAAATGGTTTTGAAATGATTATTTCATAAGTTTCAGCTACCTGTGGTATTTCAATATAGGTGCATTTTAGC